>NZ_SODI01000002.1 GCF_004365915.1 Cryobacterium psychrophilum | reverse complement strand
CACAGAAGCCGAACCCTCCACCCCTTGTTTGATTAGATCGACCAGGCGAACCGGAACTTCTCTGGCAGTTGGTCGGCGTCGGACGACCCGTAATGATCGAGTTCCCAGCGTCGAACTGCGAGCACAACCTGGATGATCTGCGGTCCGAGAATGTGCGTAGCGAGTTCGGAAGCGGCGAGAGCGTCAAGCGTTGCCCCCAGATCGGAGGGAAGCAGCACCGTCGCCGAAGCGAGTTGCTGCTCTTCGGTCTGGTCGGCCGGATTCGTGGTGACCTCCGCGGGAAGCACCATCGATGACCGGATGCCCTCGAGCGCGGCGCCGAGGATGACTGCGGTCGTCAGGTACGGGTTCGACGACGGATCGACAATCTTGACTTCAACGTTGGCGCCTTTCGGATTGCCCCGGGTGGCTTCAAGGAAACGAACCGCCGCCCCGCGATTCTCCCTACCCCAGCAGATATACGCGCCCGAAAAGAGTCGAGGCCGCAACCGCGCCCCCGAGAGGATCGATCCGCCCAGAACACCCTGGATGCCGGGGAGCGCGGCGATCACCCCGGCGATAGAAGACGCTCCATCGGCAGTCATACCGTAGGGTCCGTCGCCACCCGAGAAAAGAGATTCCCCATCGCGGCTGAACGAGTAATGAACATGCGCCGCATTCCCGCCGCCCCCGCTGATCGGAAAGGGCGAGAAAGATACCCGCAAGTCATGTTTGCGCGCCACCCTCCCAGTGATCAGACGGGCCAAAACTACCCCGTCGGCCGCCTGAAGCGGTGTGGCCGGTGGCAGCGAGAACTCAACAGTGGAGGCAAAGAACTTAGCGTGTAGTTGCTCGAGCGGGATTCCGGCGGCGGCAGTGGCGGAGAGCAATTCGGCCAGGAAGGCCTCATGGTCCAGTACCGGACCAAGACCATACGGGGTCCAGCCCGCACGCGGGAGCGGGGTTCCATCCGAGGCAGTGATCGTGAACTCGACCTCATGCCCCACGAGTGCCTCAAGCCCGGCTTCTTCAATGTCGCGTTGGATGCGGCGAAGCCGCCCCCGCGGATCGATGGCCAGCGGTACGCCGTCCTGATCGAAAATCTCCGTAGGAGCCCACGCGAAACCTCCATCGAGGATTCGAAGAGCGTCCAGATCAAGTCTCAGCCTCATATCACCGACGACGCCAACATCGGGTGTGAATGCAATACCGCCGTCAATGCAGAAGACGTTCCACACCGGCGGAGCACCGAGACCAGATGACGCGAACGTCGCCAGTCGATCAACCGGGACGGTCTTGGCCAGGTAAATGCCGGCTGCGTTTGCCAGCGTTCCAGCGATGATGCCCACGCCAGCTTCGGAGAGCCGTTCGGCCACCTCGCCAATCCGGCTGTCACTGAACTCAGGGAGAATAGACTCTGTCACCATACCCACATGCTGGCAGCACTCAGCGGTGTTACGAAATTCACCCAAACACTCGGGCGCGAGTCGTTAACGGTGAGGACGCAGGTTCCTACTAAACCATGTCGAACACGTCCGATTGCGTGCGCGCCCTCGGCCACTAATGCACCTAACCAAGGCTAAAAGCGCTATTCATCTCGGTGCAGGAAACTGGCTCTCCTGACTCTTGCGTGAGATACATCCGGCCGGAGTGGCCGTGACCCCGCAAGGTGGACACCTCAACGAGAGAATGCTCGTCATACGAAGCACGCTCCGGGAATTCACAGCGGACCAGGGGCAAGAGTGACGAAATTTCCCCGCTCACGGAGGTGAAGACCTCTTTCGCGGCGAAGCCGTAGGCGATTCGCTCAGAGGCATAAGCGCTTGCCTCGGTGCACACCCGACAGGGCACACCGTCAGGCGACGCTCGACCACCACAACGAGTCCGGCGCAAGCATCCCATTACCAGCCCAGACGCGTGCTTCCCGGTGATTGGCCCGCCCCACACCGATCCGCGGGTACAACGGCCAACTCCGTTCCCCCGGTGTGCTGTCCGTGATAGCCAGAGTGCGACTGGTGACGTGAAGACGACGCGGTCGTTTACGCGGGACCGTGTGCATCCGGCCCAGCTCCGCCTGCCACCACGCCCACACCTCCCGCTCCAACCGATACCGCTCCGCCCGATCCACCAGGACGCCCGACACGCCCAGCACCCGCGCGGCATGATCCCGCAAATCCCGCTTAGACCGAGCCCACCCCTCAGCGTGCTTGATGATCAACCGGTGATGGCGCAGCCGGCTCAGGACAGTGGTGGTGTGCCGGGTGGTGACCCCCAGGAGGCGAGCAGCCGACACGATAGTGACAGAGGGGTGTGTGCGCAACAGCGCATAGAGGGTCCCCGCGAGGTGGCCGAGGCCGGCCCGCGAGAAGAGGTCATGGCGTTGGTCGACGAGCTGCTCCTCGAGCGCAGCAGCAAGAGCAGCACGCGCGCTAAAGAGTTCAGAGGGGGGGCGGGGGTTATTTAATGGTTGTGACCGGACCGTTCCGTGCCCTGTGGAAAACTCCGTCGTGAGGCGCCATTCGGCGGCATTGCCGTCGGCACTGACCGTCATTCGCCCGATGAGGCCGGCCGTGGCGAGGGCCTTGAGTGCGTCTGCTGCGGTGGTGCGGCCGAGGCCGCCCATCAGGGCCAGGTCACGGATGGACGCGGCCACAGTGCGCTTACCGGTCTGCAGGGTCAAGTACGCCAACGCGGTGAGGATGGTGCGTTGGGACAACGCCGCCTCCGTACGCCCCCACCGACCAGGCGAAGCCTGGAAACGGGTCAGGAGAGCATCGACGGAGCTGACAATGCCGTCCAGCTCGGTCAGGTCGACGGGTTCCCGGGACGCCGGGAGAGGGCGCTGCACGGCCGCGAACTGCTGCGCTTTCGCCCACTGACGCTCCAAGCGCTCCTGCGCCTCACGGGCGTTCCGGAGCCGGCGACCACCACGGCCGGTGTTCTTCGTGCGGTAGTGCTCCATCCCGGGTACGGTCTTCACCGCGTGCTCCACATCACGCAGCTGCCACCCGGCATTCGCCGCAGCCAACAAGCACATGAACCCTGTCCAGCTGGGGTTCGCGCCGCCATCGATGGTGGCCATGTGGGCGGTGCCCGCGGCACTGAGTGGACGATGCGCCTTGTGGCGCACGTCGACCGGGCCGGACGGGGCGGTGTCCTGAGCGCGCAGCGCCGGCGCGTTCTCGTCGAGTAACACGGTCAGGGCCGCGAGGTCGGCCGTGGTTGTGGAGGGCACTGTGAGGGCGTCCACGCTGCCGCGCAGCACAATAGAGCTGCTGCCATCCCGGTGCGGGGACAGCGGCGGCCGCGCGGCGCCCTGAGCGACGTTGAGCATCATGCCATGGTCCAAGGTGCGAAAGTTCGCCCGAGCGGCACGCGCCAGCGTCGCCACGCTTGCCGCTGACGCACCGCCCCGAATGGCCAACCAGATGTGGCGGCCACCGGTGCCGGAGGACTGACAGACCACGTGAGCAATAGCGAGCTGAGCGAGCATGCCGGAGAGCGCGTCACAGTCGTCGACAGCGCGTTCCATCAGGTCGGCGTCGACGCCGTGCTTGTCTTTGCCGTCGAAGTCGAAGCACAGGACACGGAAAACACCCGCGTCATCAGCCAAACGGATACACCACGGCGTCGTCGGCGAGGTCGGACCGACACTGTAAAAACTCGGGTAGCTGTTCTCATCCAGACGCCCATAGGCATCCCGTTTCATCACCCGCACCTGGCCCCGAGGACTCAGCCGGCGCGTCAATTCCCACGAGGTCCACGGATCGGGCGACACGCCGGAAAAAGGTTCCGAAGCAAAAACAGCGTCATAAACGTGCAAATCGGTTACTATGGGGTCACCTCCTCTTGTGAGTGGGTACACAAAAGCCCCGGCCTAAGAACCGGAACTTTTGAATAGCTCGAACCTCGTGCCGGGAAGCTAAGAGGGTTTGAGCTACGAAACTTAGATGGCCCGTCGCATACGCGGCGGGTTATTTCGTTTAAGCCACGTCTGCGATGGGCAGCTCCTGCGAGGCGTCGGGGGAGAGGCGCGGGAGAGCGCCGTTCTGCGCAGCTAGTCGGCTGAGTAGAAGTTCTACGTACAACGACTCTGAGAGCCCGGAGTCCTTGGCTGCGACCTGAGTCGCGGTCTTTAGCACCTTGGGGAGCCACCACCGCGCCATGCCAAGGTCGTCGCGGTCCGCGATGCGCGGCCGCCTCTGAACACCCCTAGTCGTTGCCATGTGCCAATGGTGGCAGTCAAGTGTGCACATTTAACGCTTTTGCTCCGGTGTGTCGGGCGAATTGCTCTCGTCGACGTTCTGATTGCTCGTCTCTCGGAGTAGTTGGCGCAGCTGGGTTTTGTGAATGATCCAGCGATTGCCGGCGTTGTAAGCGGGTATCTCGCCACTGCGGAGCCAAATGTAGATGGTCTGCTTCGCCTTCCCGAACAGGACCATGAGGTCTTGGTAGCTCAACTCGTCCGGGTAGGCGGCGAGCACGTCAACGGCGGCCGGCGGGCCGGGAGGTGCCTGGTTGCTGGTGGATTCAAGCCACGCGCGGACCTCATCTTTGAAGATGATCCAGGACCCTACGACGAGGTGACCCGGAATGAGGCCACTGGTGAGGCGTCGGAACATGGCGGGTTTGCCCACCCGCAGGATTTTCGCCAGGTCAGCGGTCGTCAATGTGGCCGGGTACAAGTCCCAATATTCATCGTCCATCATGGATGGTGTCGTTTCATGCGTATTCCGGTTCAGATCAGCGGGAAAAAGGTCAACCGGCCAAGTGGGGTCGTCCATGGTGGCGTTACCAGTAACGTTCGGGCCGTGTTCAGCATTATCCCAGCCTGACAGTCCCGGCTGGCGCGAATCGCTGTTCGGCGGGCGAGTCGTCATCGGATCCCCACGTGCGGGGAGTCTCCGGCACGGTCGGTGACCGTCCCACAGGGACGCTGTGCGGCACTCACTCGTATTGCCTTGCGCAGCTCTCGGCGGCGCACAACTCCATGCCGAACAGGGCGAAGTAGTCCTCCGGGTTCACGAACCCGGCCGCCGATGCGGGAGCATCCAAGGCCTCGGCACGGGGCAAACCGTTCACGGCCGCATTCACACTGCCCGCGGTGTTGATCCGCAGGTCAAGGTGGCATCCGGTCGAGGGCCCTTCACTGCCGACGAGGGCGATCGGTTGCCCGGCCGTGATCGTGTCTCCGACGCTGACCGACACGTCGGAGAGCTTCATGTGCAAGTAGGAGACGGTGTAGCCATCGGATGATTTGATGGAGACCTGATACCCGGCAATAAGCGTCACGGTGCCGCCCGTGATCGCGTAGATCTGGTCGCCGCACGGGTTCGGGTAGTGCTGCAGGTCGACGGCGGGGTGCCACGTGCTCGCACCCGCTATGGGCTGGACACGGGGACCGAAGTTGCCGGTCATGTTGAAGCCCGGGCTGAGCGGGAATGCGGCACCCCCGCTGGCACAGCCACCTCCGGTGGCGCTGTCGCCGGCGAGGGTGGTGACGATCTGGTCGGCGGGTCCGAAGAAGCCTGCGTAGTGGAAGGGGTCAGCGTTGCCTTGAACGCGGTGGATAGCGATCGTCGGTTCCAACTCCTGCCAGCCGTCAACGCCGACCAAGCGTTCGTAGAACGCTGTCGAGGCGTGGGTGGGGTCCATGACTTCTGCCTGTGTTCCCCAGGTCCCGAGGCACCATTGTTGCTGGAACAGTCCTTGGGAGCAGGTGGGGGTGCCGTCCGGGTTGGTGACGCCGCGGATATCGTCGCCGTAGCCCATGTTTACCAGCGAGCTTTCCCCCATCGCCGTCATCACACCCAGGACCTGCGCGGAACGATCAAGGCCCAAAGCACTGGCCGCATTCATGATTTCGGCAGCGTTTTTCAGCTGCTCGCCGGAATACCCCGCCACCGGTCCAGCCGGAACGTCGTCAGGATTGATCGTGCCGGCCGCCCCCGCACACGCGGCGGCCGCCGTGCCCGAAAAGAGCAGGATGATGGCCAGGAATGTCCCGGTAACCAGTGCGACCGGCACACCAATAAGAATCAGTGCGCCCGTGCCTTTCTTCTCCGCCACCGTCACCCCTGAGCGGGTCGGATTTGTTCGGCCAGCCACACGGCCGACGCGTCGGTGCGGCTAAGACTCACGTTGTAAATTCCGGCATCGGTGGGTACTTGCACGATCAGGGCGACGTCGGTGGAGCCGTCCACGACCCGGCCGGGGCCGGTGACACGACGCACGGGAATCTGCGCGGGGTCGGTGCCCTCATAGGCGCGTGCACCCCGTTGGGTGAGGAGCGGATACATGTTGTTGATCCACGTCGACGCATCGAGGGTGGGCTGCGCGAACGTTGTAACCGTTTTCTCCGCGGCGGTGATGGCCGCCGCCTGGCCGTCCGGGCCGGCTTCGGGGATCGGCGCGACCGTTGCCTCATCGGTCAGGCTGCCAGCCTCGCTGGTGTGCGACGGCGAGGGCGCGGACGTGCGTGTTGTTGCCGGGTTGCTGGTCGGTGCGGCGGGCGCCGTTTGGGCGGTGCACCCCGTCAGGGCGAGCACCACGGCGAGGTGCACCACGGCGAATGCTCTGCGGTTCATAAGCCCTGCGCCACGGCCGCCGCCGCAGCGAGCCACGCGCGACGCGTGGCCGGTGCGAGTGCGTCGTGGCGGAGCTTGCCGCCGTGCATGGCCGCGTCGAACGGGATCGACACGGCGCTGCGGGCCAACGGACCAAAACCGTCGGCGATCTGCTGGGCCGCGGCGAGACTGCCCGTTTTCTCCGACTGGGAGACGATGACGACGGCGCCCTGGGCGAGAGCGGCTGAGCGTTCGTCGCGCTGGGCCAGCGCCTCGAGCAGCAGCGCCCCGGCCTCGGCATGCTCGCCCAGCGCCGTGGTGGCGATGACGAGCTGGTCGGTGTGATCGATCATGCGCAGCCACCGTTCCGCCGACTCGTCGTTGCCGCTGTCGATGAAGATCAGCCGGAAGTACTTCGCCGCCACGGAATGCAGCGCGTCAAAATCTGCCGTGGTGAGGCGCTGCGCGGCGGCGAGGACAGTCGGGTTGGACCGCAGCACATCATATTTGTCGCCGGTCTGGTGGTGCACGTAGCGGGCGAGGTCTGACGATTGAGCTCCCGGCGACAACAAATGCTCGGTGCGAGGCAGGAGAGTTTGCGCGACCGCGTCGTGCGGGCCTTGCTCTGTTCTCCACCCGAGCGTTCCCCGCGTCTCGTTGTTGTCCCACGCCAGCACGCCCGCCCCGCCGTTGCGGGCGAAAATCGCCGACAGCATCGCCGTGGTCGGGGTCTTGTTGGCGCCGCCTTTGCCATTGACAATCGCGATAGTGCGCGGGCCCGGCCAATGCTGGCTCACCGCCTGAACATCGGCGCGCTCAGCGAGTTCTTCGGCAGAGGCCGCGACCTGGATGCCGACCTTGGCCAGAAATCCGCGCCACCCTGTCGTTGCAGCGAGCGGGCCGGCGTCCGGAGCCAGGAACGACGCACGCACCTCGCGGCGCGTCAGGGGTTCCACCGCCCCGGACTGCGCGGGCACAACGCCTACGAATGCCGGTGCCGGAACATCGGTCACCGTGGCGGCCGGTGTCGGGTGCACCGACGCCGCGGTGAGATCCGAGAGGATCTCGATCTGACCGTCCGGATATACCGCGAGCAGCTGTTCTCCGCGCGAATCCTGCGTGCTCAGGCGAACCGGCCGCCCCATTTCGGTGGCCGTCGCACGGACAATCGCCAAGACTTCCGTGCGGACGCCCTGTTCGTCGTCTCCGGTCACGGATTGGACGAGGCCATTGATCACGACGGTGCCCGTCGCGTCGGCAGCGACAGTGGCCTCAATCTTCGGAAACGCCGGAACAGTGTCGATCATCAAGAATCTCTTTCATCGTGCAGGGAACTGAACGTCGAGTCGTCGTCGCAGTGAATGGCGTTGTGGTGGATGACCAGGTAGCGGTGTAGCTGATCGCGGGCGATACGCCAGCTCTTCCCGATCTTCACGCCCGGAAGCCGGGTACTCACATCCACCGTGGTGAGTAGGCCGCGAACGTTTCGCGGCTCCATGTTCAAGACCCGTGAAACGTCGCTGACGCTGAGCATGTCCCCATACCGGCGCAGCATGGAAGCCGGCCACGGCGGCATAACGGTTATCTCGTCCATCACTTGATCGTAACTGACACCACCGTCACAAAAGCGCACAAAAGTATCCTTAGGCTCTTTATAGGTAAGATGTATACGAACGAGGTTGGACCCTCCTCTGGGGGATGGACAGCCCAGTTAGGGGATGACGCCTGCCCAGCAAAGAATGGCTAGGCACGTCAGTAAGGGGACAACCATTTGAGCAGCACTGCAAACCCGTGGCTTATCAGCCCGGACTTACCAACGAACACAGAAATAAATTCAGCACCCACAGGGACGAAGCAGGGCCGCAGAATCGGCGCCACCGCCCCACAACCCGGAATTGCCCTGCCCGACACCATCGACCGTCTACCCCAACGTCACACATCAGCCACAGCGACACTCTGGTGGCTGGGCGTCCACGGCGGCGCTGGCGAATCCTCCCTCGCGGCCATTGCCGCCGGAACCCGCGCGGCAAGTCACGCCTGGCCTATCCCCGACAGCATCGGCACGACACACCGCGTCGTCCTGGTCGCGCGGACGAACTATTCCGGCCTGATCGCCGCGCAGCGTGCGGCCACAGAATGGGCCGCGAACACCCTCGCAGACGGCATCGAGCTTCACGGTCTTGCCCTGATCGCCGACGCGCCCGGCCGCCGTCCCAAAGAATTACGTCACATCGAGCAGGTCATCGCCGGCGGCGTACCGCAGGTGTGGAACCTGCCCTGGGTCAACGCGTGGCGCCTCGGCCCCGCCACAGCCAACGCCCCGCTTCCCAAAGAGTTCCAGCAACTTTTCACTGACCTCTCCCTGCCGCTTCCACACCTCCCTCACCACAACTGAAAGCCGAATATGTCTCTCTCCCTCGCCACCGCCCACCTGTTCACCGCCGCCGGACAGGTGCTTGCCGAACTCCCCGACCCGGAACCACTGGCACCTCCCGGGTTCGAGGCCGTGAGCACGATCCTGGCGTGGGCCAAATGGGTTGGCCTGATCGCCGCGATCCTGTCCCTGATCGCCGTGGCCGTCATGTTCATGTTCAACTCCCGCCGCGGCGAAGGCGGCGAACACGTCAAAACCTTCGTCGGGATCCTCGCCGGAGTCATGATCATCGGCGCCGCCACCGCGCTCGTCGGCTTCATCTCCGGCTCCTAGGCCTCCAACACCTCCGCTGACGAAGGAATGACGCATGACCAACACTGAGCCACGAAACCCGTTCACGAAACGGGGATTCATCGCCGCCGCAATCGTCGTCGGCGTCATCCTCCTCGCCGCACTCATCGTCCTCGTAACATCACTCACCCGCCCCTCAACCAACGACGCGACCCCGACCGGGACACCGTCACCAACGGCAGCACCCACAGAGAATGCTGACGACGCGAGTGTGTGCGGCCTGCCAGGGTTTGATATCGAAAACACCCTGACCGCAACCCTCGACACGAAGTGGGAACTGGTCGGAACGATTGCAGCCCCCACGGACTCCACGGGCGCCGGCCCCGGGACGATCGATAACGAGTTCCGCAGCTGCTACGCACACACCGCGAAGGGTGCACTCTATATGGCGGCAAACTTCATCGCGATGGGTACCGACTCAACGTTTGGACCACGTATGACAGAACTCGTCGCGCCCGGTCCTGGCCGGGATGCGGCCGCCGAAAAATCCAACACGTCTACGTCGTCGCCTCGAGCACAGCTGGCCGGGTTCAAGATTGGTTCCTATTCAGCCGAAGAATCGATGGTCGATCTGGTGCTCAACTACTCGGATGGCAGCCTGGTGAGCATCCCGCTGAAGCTCGTGTGGACGGAGGGTGATTGGAAGGTTCAGCTGACAGACGCGGGCGAACCTCCGCTCGCCCCGGCTCAGCTTGAAAACCTCGGCGGCTACACGCCCTGGTCGGGGGCGTGATCGTGTGGCTGGTCCGCTGATCACCGCCGCAGAGGACTGCGGTTGGAACTTCGTTTGCCAAGGCCAAGCCGCAGTCGGCGACGTCGTTTCGAAGGCGTCGAATGATGCGGTTCAACAGCTGACGAACGACGTCATGGAAGGCTTTGGCAAGGTCGTCGCGAGTATGGGCACGATGTGGGTGTCCGTCCCCACACCCGTCTTATCGGCTGGCACGGGCACCACCGAGGAGATCTCGACCCCTCCGGGGGCTGACGCGTTCTCCACGATCCTGGGCTACGTAACCTTCATCGGACTCACCCTCGCTGTTCTTTCGATCATCGCCCTTGGTGCGTTGATCGCCCTGCGAAGCCGGCGCGGTGAAGGATTTCGCCATGTGGGCACGCTCGGGATCATTTTCATAGCTGTCCTGCTGATCTCCGGAGCGTCCGCTCTTGTCGGTGGGCTCCTAAGGGCGGCAGCTCCCGACGGGTCGTCATCGACGGTCGGTTTCTTACAGAACTCACTCTGGTACTACGTGGGCGGCCTGGCCATCCTCTCCGTGATCATCGGCGGTATTCGTATGGCGTGGGAGCAACGCGCGCAGCCAGGGAAAGATTTGATTCAGTCCCTCATCACGCTCATCGTGGTGTCCGGGACGGGCCTTGCCGTGATCACACTCGCCGTCACGGCCGCCGATGCGTTCTCGGTGTGGATTCTCGAGCACGCGACGGACTGCGACGTCTCGGCGGCCGGAGACTCGTCGTGCTTCGGGACGAACCTAGGCAGCATGCTCGCACTCACGACCACGGTGTCTCCGGGTGTCGGAGTGATCGGCACTCTCATTCTGGGCTTGATCGCTCTCCTCATGTCCTACGTGCAGATCGCTCTCATGGTCGTGCGCGGCGGGCTACTGGTGATCCTGGCCGGTGTGTTGCCGTTGACGGCGAGCTTCACGAACACGGGCATGGGTAAGCAGTGGTTTGGGAAGGTGATCGGATGGACGATTGCGTTCATTCTCTACAAGCCCGCGGCTGCGCTGATCTACGCGGCCGCGTTCAGCCTCATCGGCACCGACGCGTTCAACGGTGATGGCGGCGGTATCTGGTCGATCATGACCGGCCTGGCCTTGATGCTCATGGCGTTGATCGCGCTGCCCGCGTTGTTGCGTTTCGTGGCACCGATGACCGGCCAAGTGTCGGGCGGCGGAGCGGCGGGAATGGCTCTCGCAGGCGCTGCGGGCGGCGCGGCGGGTGATATGGCGAGTGGCGCGGTGAAGCGTCTGAGCAGTTCCGGCTCATCGCCGTCGGGTGGTGGGGGTGGGGGCGGTAGCGCGTCGACCGCCGCGCCCAGCGGCGCGGCGTCGACGGGGGGCCCGGGAACTCAGAAGGCCGGCAAAGCGGCGACAGCAAGCGCACCCTCCGGAGCTACGGCCGCCGGTGGCAGCGCAGCCTCAGGCAGCGCCGCAGCCGGTAGTGCCACAGCTGGTGGTGCAGCGGCAGCCGGTGGTGCCGCATCGGCTGGTCCTGCTGCGCCGATTGCCATGGGCGTAAAGGTGGCTGGCGATGCCGCGAAAGCGGCGAAAGGCGCGGCGCAGGCCGCCGTCGACGATTCAACCGGGCCTAGCGGTTCCTAAGTAGGAGGTTTCTCATGACCACAACAACAGAGAGCGTCCCGCGCAGCTACGGGAACTGGACCAAACCCAAAACAGCCGGCCTCCTCGGCCTCAGCGCCATCGGAACCGCCGTCTTATTCGTCGGTGCCGGATTCAGCGTCATCATCACCATGACCTCGAACATTCTCAACGGCATCGTGACCGCTGCCGTATTCGGCGTGTTCCTCCTGGCGGTCGCCGTCAAAGACAAGCACGGCCAGAGCGTTCTCCTGCGCGGCGCCACCCGGCTGGGATGGATGAGCACGAAAGCGAAGGGCACACACATTTACCGGTCGGGGCCGCTCGGCCGTGCCGAGTGGGGAACCGCTCAATTGCCCGGCCTCGCCGCCGCCTCACGCCTCACCGAATGGCGCGACAGCTACAACCGCCCCTTTGCGCTCTTGCAGATCCCCTACACATCCGACTACACCGTCGTCATCGCCACAGAACCCGACGGCGCGGCGCTCGTCGACCGGGAACAAGTCGACGCGTGGGTCGCAGAGTGGGGCATGTGGCTGGCCGGCCTGGGCGATGAGCCCGGCATCACCGCGGTATCGGTGACGATTGAAACAGCGCCGGACACGGGCACGCGGCTGCGCCGCGAAGTCACCAGCCGCATCGACCCGGACGCCCCCGAATTTGCCAAGAACCTGTTGCACGAAATCATCGCGCAATACCCGGCCGGGTCCGCAACGATCAAGGCCTACGTCGCCATCACGTTCAACGCCGCCGCCCGCCCGGGCGGGAAGAAGCGCACCCCGGACGAGATGGGCCGGGAATTGGCGGCGCGTCTGCCGGGCCTGACCCAGAGCCTGTCCGCGACCGGCGCCGGGGCCACACGCCCCCTGAGCGCGCAAGAGTTGTGCGAGGTGATCCGTGTTGCCTACGACCCGGCTGCCGCACGCCTCATCGACGAAGCGAACGCGGCAGGCGAACCGCCGGAACTGTATTGGCCGGAGGTCGGCCCGACCGCGCACCAGGGGAACTGGGACAGCTACCGCCACGACTCGGCCGTCTCCGTGACGTGGATGATGAGTGGTGCCCCGCGCGGCAATATCCCCTCGAACGTGTTGGCACGCCTGCTCGCCCCCCACCCGGACATTGCCCGCAAGCGCATCACCTTGCTATATCGGCCGATTGACGCGGCGAAAGCGGCCGCGATCGTCGAAGCCGACGTCCGCGCGGCAAGTTTCAACCTGTCCGCCTCCGACAAGCCCACGGCACGCAACATGACCGCCACCCGGGCCGCGTTCGCCACCGCCCAGGAAGAAGCCTCCGGCGCGGGCCTGGTGAACTTCGGCATGCTGGTCACCGCCACGGTCATCGACGCCGACCATGAAGCCGACGCCACCGCCGCCATCGACAACCTCTCCGCGACGGCCCGGTTGCGCCTACGGATTGTCCACGGGTCCCAGGACTCCGCGTTCGCGGCGGCGCTCCCGCTGGGCCTGGTACTGCCCAAGCACCTGCGCGTTCCGGCTGAAGTTCGGGAGCAGCTGTAATGCCCGCCCTCGATCCCGGCCAGAATCGTGCCGCCAAAGCGCAGCGCCGCGAGCTGCCCAAGCCGGCAGGGAAGAAACGTCCAGAGCAGGAACGAACCGGCGGCCGCCCGGCGGTCCGCCGTCCGGGGCCTCGGGGCTGGTTGGGTCGTAGTCGCGGCGAGGCGAGCGTCATCCAGCCCGCCGATGAATGGCGTGGCACCACCGTTCAGGTGTGCGGGTTGCACCCGTTCTCCGTCGGGACGGGAACCCCGATGATCGGTGTCCCCCTCGGATTGCAGCTGTTCACCGGCGCCACCGTCTGCGCGGACCCCATTTCGTGGTTCCAGGACGCCGGACTCATCTCCAACCCGTCGGTGTTCGTGCTCGGCCTGCCGGGCCTAGGAAAATCCACGCTGATCCGGCGCATGGCGGCCGGCGGCGCCGGGATGGGGAATCTACCCCTGATCCTCGGGGACCTCAAGCCCGACTATGTCGACATGATCCGTGCCCTCGGCGGACAAGTCATCACCCTCGGCCGTGGCCGCGGCCACCTGAACATCCTCGACCCCGGAGAAGCCACCGCCGCCGCCGAACGGCTCCGCCTCGCCGGCAAAGAAAAGGAACGCCAGCACGTTCTCGCTGACGCTCACGGACGCCGCCACACGATGGTCGCAGCCCTCCTCACCATCCTCCGCAAGGAACCACCCACCGACCGGGAAGAATCCATCATCGACCGGGCCCTGACCGTCCTCGACGAACGCAGCGAGGGTGTCCCCGTCCTCGGCGACCTGCTGCGCATCATCCAGGAAGCACCCGACGAAGTCCGCGCGGTAGCCCTCGACCGGGGCGACGACACCCGCTACAAGCAGATCACCGAGAACTTGGAAGCATCCTTGATCAGCCTCACCTCCGGCGGTCGCCTGGGCGAGACGTTCGCCCACCCCACCGACGTGCCGATGATGCGCGACCGCCCCGTGGTCTATGACGTGTCCTCCATCGACGACTCCGACACCGACATGCAAGCCGCGATCCTGCTCGCGTGCTGGTCGGCGGGCTTTGGCATGGTCAACATCAACAACGCCCTCGCCGACGCCGGGCTCGAGCCACGCCGGCACTACCTCGTCGTCCTCGACGAACTCTGGCGGGCCCTCCGCGCCGGACGCGGCATGGTCGACCGCGTCGACGCCCTCACCCGCCTGAACCGGCAACGCGGCGTCGGACTCGCCATGATTTCCCACACCATGAGCGACCTCCTCGCCCTCCCCACCGAATCAGAACGCATGAAAGCGCGCGGCTTCGTCGAACGCAGCGGAATGGTCATCGCCGGCGGCCTCCCGGCGGCCGAAATGCCCATGCTCACCAGCGCCGTCCCCCTCTCCCGCGCCGAACAAGACCTCCTCACCTCCTGGCAAGACCCCGGCGCCTGGGACACCGGTGCGGGGCATGAGGCAGAGCCTCCCGGCCGCGGCAAATTCCTCATCAAAGTCGGCGGCCACCCGGGCATCCCCGTCAAGGTCGAGCTGATTGAATCGGAACGACCCATCAACGACACCAACAAACTCTGGCACCAAGCCGATGCCTCCCCAGATTCGGACACGGTAACCCCGCTCAATGGTCTCGACGATGTCGACGTGGAGGGTGCAGCGTGAGTGCATCGAACAGACGCAACCAGAACAGCCTCGACGGGCAGACCGTCCTGCTCATCGTCACCGTCGCGCTCGTCGCTGTGGCGCTCGGCACGGTGTGGCTGGCCGTGACATGGGGCTCACATCTGGACGAAGTAAACCCTGACCTGACCGGAGACTCCTTCGGGCTCTTCTTCGGCGTACTGAAAGGGACCGTGATCTGGCCGGAATCCGCGACGTGGATCCTCGTAGCCACACTCGCCATCGTGGTCCTGTCGGGCGTCCTCGTGGCCGTAGCGGTAGCGCGGGCCAGGCGCCGCCGCAGCAACGTCGACGGCGCTGCCATACACATGGGCAAGGGCCGGGACCTCCGCGCCCTGTCCGTCACCGGGGCCAAGGCAACCGCCCAACGCCTCGGCGTGACCAACTGGCTCGGCGTCCCGATCGGGATCACCGTCGCCGGCCGCCAGAAGCTCTACGGTTCCCCCGAAGATATGCACGTCGACATCTGGGGACCCCGCACCGGAAAGAGCACCAGCCGGGCCATCCCAGCCATTCTCTCTGCCCCGGGCGCCGTCCTCACCACCTCGAACAAGCGTGACGTCCTCGACGCCACACGCGACGTGCGCGCTGCCAATGGCGGCCGCGTGTGGGCTTTCGACCCGCAACGCATCGCCCTGGAAGAACCCACCTGGTGGTGGAACCCCTTGAGTTACGTCACCGACGATGTGAAGGCCGCCAAGCTCGCCGAACACTTCGCCACCGGCTCTCGCGCCGGCGACGCTCGCGCCGACCCGTATTTCGACAACGCCGGCCAAGACCTCTTGGCCGGCTTCCTCCTGGCCGCCGCGGTCGCCGGACTGCCGATCACGAAGGTCTTCACCTGGACGACCACGCCCGGCGATGAGGCTCCCGTCGACATTCTGCGCGCGCACGGCTACGACCAGATGGCCGACGCCGTCGACGGCCAAGTCAACGGCGAACCACGCCGCCGCGACAGCGTCTACGGCACAGCCGCACAGATGGCATCCTGCTTGAAAGTACGCGCCATCGGACAGTGGGTGACGCCCCTCGGCGGCAACGCCCACATGGATCCCCGCCCTCAGTTCGATCCACACGCGTTCGTGCGCAGCACCGACACCCTCTACAGCCTCTCCAAAGAAGGCAAGGGAACCGCCGGGCCCCTGGTCACCGCACTTACAGCGGCGACCGTCGAAGCGGCCGAAGACCTCGCCACCACGCAGCCCGGCGGGCGCCTGGCCGTTCCACTGTTGGGTGTTCTCGACGAAGCCGCGAACGTGTGCCGCTGGCACGGCCTCCCCGACCTCTACTCGCACTACGGATCACGAGGAATCGTGCTCATGACCATCCTGCAATCCTGGTCACAGGGCGTTGAAGTCTGGGGCCGCGACGGGATGCGCAAACTCTGGTCCGCGTCCAACATCGCCGTGTACGGCGGCGGTGTCAAAGAACCCGAGTTCCTGAACGAGCTGTCCCAGATGGTCGGCGACTACGACAAACACACCACCTCCACCAGCGTGGGTCGGGGCAACCGGTCCACCTCTCACCAAGTGCAACGCGAGCGCACCCTGGACGTCGCCGACCTCGGCGCGCTACCCCGCGGCCGCGCCGTCGTATTCGCCTCCGGAGCCCCCGCCACCCTCATCGAAACCATTCCGTGGATGCGAGGCCCCCACGCCGACGCAGTACGCGCGTCCATCGCAGCCCACGACCCGGCCAGCACGCCGGCCTTGAGGCCCGTACCGAGTGCCCCGGCCGAAACCTCACCAATGGGCGGAGCCCAACCGTGGCTGAACGCCGCACCACGAACGAAGGACCAGCTGTGACCGAATTCGACGACCTACGCGAAGAGGACAACGAGGAAACGGAAGAAACCGAGACACCGCAGCTGTTCTACGGCTCGTCCGACGAGTTCGTGCGCGACCGGTTGCGGCACATGTACTCGCGCCGTGTCGGACCCGGCAACGCCAGTTTCCGGTGGTCGGCGACGTGGTGGCAGAACCCGGAAGCCCTCGCCCGTATTGACGCCTTATGGCGTGCGTGGGAACACCTCAGACTCGACGGAGCCACCGGGTCAAGCACCTGGTGGATCGAACACGCCGACCACCACATGCCCATCCTGCTCAGCACAGAAGGCCCCTTCGCCAAATCTGAGGACTCGAACAAGCCTGGTGAACCGTTGCCCTACATGGCTCCACCGGAAGGGCTATTTTCCGATATGAGAGTTACCTGAACTGAGACCTGATGGTCGATCAGCCGCTGTTCCAGCAATGGGCAGTGGACCAAAATCCGGAGGCCAGACAACCTGAATTTCTAAGATTTCTTGCGACACGAACGAGGCTGCCAGGGGAGGGGGCCAGAGCCCTCGAGCACACTCCGGTAGAAGCGCTACATCCGAGCCGCATCGACTCGCGCGGCAGCCCCGACCTCGACGCGGGCCAAATCGGACCCAAACAATCTCGACGCAACGTGTTCTAGGTACCGTGCGCAATTTCCCGCGAGGTTCTCGGCGGTGACATGGCCGACCCCGTTGAGAAAGAACCCCGGCAGGTAAGCCATGCCGAGGCGCCGGGCAGTCACTTCGAACGGGCTGGTCAGTTCGTCCATCGTGCGGCCATACGGGCCAAGCGACTGATAGTCGGCCTCGGCGGACCAGGTCGACACGGCGATGCCGAGTTCTTTGTGCGCCAGTGCCGTGCCGCCGGGGCCATACGCCCAGCCACGCTCGAGCACGTCGTCAAGCCACTGTTTGAGCAGCGGCGGGCAGTTATACCACTGAAATGGAAACTGCAAAATGATGCGATCGTGCTCGAGCAGTAAACGCTGTTCCCGTGCCACGTCGATACGGCCATCGGGGTAGGCGTCGTAGAGCAAGTGCACCGTGACCGCGGCCTGTTTGCGCAGTACCGCGGTCCAGGCCGCGTTGATCCGGGACGTTGCGAGGTTAGGGTGAGCCACAATGACGAGAACGCGCATCGAGAATCCTCTCATTAGATCAACTGATAGTTCGAGTTTTATCGAACTGATGGTAAACTGCGGCCATGTCACTTGTGTCACCCACATTCCCTGCAGATGCCTTCCGCGAGCCCGATTTTCTGCCCGAGCCCCTCCCCGAGCCGGCGGCCGCGTCGATCCGGTTGGAGTCTGTCTTTGGCGCCCTCGCCGAACCGCTTCGATTGACGATCATTCAGCGTCTACTGCTGGAGTCTGAGTCCTTTGATCACGCCTGTGGTTGGTTTGGTTTCGATCGGCCCAAGTCCTCGCTCACCCACCACTTCAAGGCGCTGCGCGCCGCTGGACTCATTCGCCAGCGCCAATACGGGCTCGAGCGTCGCAGCCGCGTTCGCACCGACGATCTCAACGCCCGGTTTCCCGGTCTGCTCGAGCTCGTGGCCACCTGGACTCTCTGAACCACTCGCACGTTAGTCGCGCTCGAGCCGGCGGTGGACGAAGACCAGAGCGGTCGCACCGGCCGCGACCAGAACGATCGCGAAAACGGATGCCCCGCGGGCGAGACCGATGGCATCCACGAGAAAGCCGGTCGCGACCGGGATCACCCCGGCCGGAATGTACCCGCCGATGTTGAGCACGGAGTTCGCCTCGGCCCGCAAATGTCCTGGAACGTGCGCGCCGATCAGGGTGAGTCCGCCGAGTTGGCCGAGCCCCTGCCCGGCGCCCGCCAGCAACGCGGCAGCGATCAGAAACCCCGACAGTGAGGCGTTCACGGCCACGGCCAGTGAAAACATCGAGGCGATAGTGGCGACGCTGCCCAGGATGAAGATTGTGCGCACCTGCAGTCGACCGACGGCAAACTGAACACCGGTCGCGGCCAGGAACATGGCACAGGCCATGCCCCCAGCAATCAGCGGGCTCGTGAGGTGCAGCAACGTTGACAGCAGCGAGGGACCGAGCGAGAGGACGAACGACGTTGCGGTGATTCCCGGGGCGAACACGGCGATGCCGAGGGCCACATGCATCCGGTATTCGCGCGGAACCCCCGGGAGCCGCCAGGTGCGCCGCCCCGGGGCCGCTTCGCTGGCTCGCACGTGGTGCTGCTTGAGGGGCAGCACAATGGCCACACCAAGGGCGGCAGCCAAAATGACCAGCTCGGTCAGAAAGAGCGGCACGATCGGTGCAGCCAGAACCTGCGCAAACAGCCCGCCGAGCAGCGGACCGAGACCGGCGCCGAGCACCATGGCCACCGAGGCGGCCAGCGATGCCTGACGCCTGCGCGTGGACCCACCCACGTCGACCACAGCGGCGATTCCGGCAGAGACGATGACGCCGACCGAAATCCCAGTCAGAAACCGCGCAATGACCAGGATCGTGACGGAGTCGGCGACAGCGAACAGCACGGACGCCACAATCGCTAGGGCGAGGCCGGGGATGATGACCGGTTTGCGTCCGAACCGATCGGCCAGTTGGCCAGCTACCAGCAGGGTCAACAGCAATCCGGCAATGTACGCGGCGAAGATCAGCGTCAGGATACCGTCTGAGAATCCGAGCTGAGCCTGCCACCGCACGTAAAGGGGCGTCGGTGAATTCGACAGCGCAAAGACCGCGGTGACGAGGGATGCGGACAACAGCATCTGCAGGTGCGGCCGGTTGCCTGCGCGCGCGGGAGCAGGTGATTCTTTCTGGATGATGCTCATGAGGGCCTCAGATCCGTAGTACGAGTTTTATCGAACTTAGCATACTGCGATAAAAGTCGAACTTGTACGATCGAATACGTACTAATGCTACGTTTGTCTCCATGAGCCCTCGACCTGGACCACCCAAAGCGGCACTTTGTCGCGAGTTCATACCGGATGGCTATCTTGAAGCCCTGTCCCACCGAGCAGGTCTCTCACCATCACCGATCTCACGAAAGCCCGCATCATCACGACCCACCAGATCGTCATCGCCAACGGCCGCTCCCGGGGTCTGAGGAGGATCGGCACGGGAATTCACGCTAAGAGGCTGGTGACTGTTGAATTGGTGGCATGGCGGTTGATTTTCTAAGTGATGAGCAGGCCGCCGGGTTCGGCCGATTCCCTGATGAGGTATCGCGGGAGGACCTGGAGCGCTCTTGTTGGTTGGACGATGCCGATCTGTTGGTGGCCCGCCGCCGCCGAGGGATGCACAACCGTCTTGGATTCGCTGTTCAGCTGGCCACGGTACGTGTAGTAGGCCGGTTCCTGACGGATCCGCTGGTTGTCCCTTGGCCAGTGGTGGAATCCCTGGCCGGGCAGCTGGGCATTGCGGATGCTTCCGCTTTCAAGCTTTACGCGCAGCGGGGCCAGACCGGTTACGAACATGCTGCGGAGATCTCTGCCGTTTACGGGTACGTCGACCTCGCTGATCCGGTCATGTACGAGGAGCTGAGGCTGTTCCTGTCGGCCCGGGCGTGGTCGTCGTCGGAGGGGCCGGTGCGCTTGTTTGAACGGGCGGCTCTCTGGCTGCGTGAGCGGAAGGTCCTTCTTCCTGGCGTATCCACGTTGACGCGTTTGGTTGCAGAGGTTCGTGCTGGCGAGAATGACCGGCTCTATTCTGTGCTGATTGACGCGGCCGGGCCCGCCTTGATCCAGGAGTTGGAGGCGTTGCTTCGTGTCGAGGACGGTTCCAGGCTGACGGCGTGGGAAAGACTGCGGACAGGGCCCTCGCGGGTCTCGGTGCCGGAGCTGCTGCGGCAGTTGGACCGGCTGACACGCCTACAGGCCTTGGGTGCGGGGACCATCGATGTGGAGACGGTACCCGCGGGCCGGATGAATGCCCTGGCTCGCTACGGGTTGGCGGGGAAGGCATCAGCGCTGCAGGGGTTGTCGGGTCAACGCCGGGGTGCGACGCTGCTGTGTGCGGTGCGGGCATTGACGTCCGAGGTCGCTGATGATTTGTGTGATGCCCTCGATGCCATCGTCACTGAACGCGTGGTCCGTAAGGCGGCTAGGGAATCCACGGCGGCCCGGTTGAAGTCTCTGCCCCGTTTGTCGAAGGCGTCGCTGCAGCTGGCACAGGCTGCGAAAACACTGGTTGAGGTCCTGGGCAATACGGAATATTCCAGCGCAGGGGCCGCCTCGGTGCTTGCCGAACAGGTTTCGTTTCCCGAGTTGCGTGCTGCGATCGACGTGGTCACTGAATTGGTGAATCCGGACGGCAGTGAGGGTGATACCGCGGCCGAGATGATGCGCCGGTTCACCACAGTGCGGTCCTTCCTGCCGGCGTTGGCATCGGCGAAACTCTTTGGGGCCACCGCAGGCGGGGACCCAACATCGGCCGCCCTGGGCGCGTTGCCGGACGTTTTGGACGGCCGTAAAACCGATCCAAGCCAGGTTGATCTGTCCGTACTGTCACCGGCCTGGCAACGCCTGATCGAGGCTGCAGGAGAGATCGATCGCAGGGCTTACACGGTGGCGGTGATGGACGCTGTTCATAAGGCACTGCGGCGCAGGGACATTTTCGTTGTGGGCGGGCGCCGTTGGGGAGACCCCCGAGCACGGTTGCTGACCGACCCGGCGTGGCAGGAGACCAAGAACGAGACCTTGACGTCACTCCAACTGTCTGAAGAGCCCGCGGCCCACCTTGAGGGTGTCCGCCACAGCCTGGACGCCCGCTACCGGGCGGCGGCCGATCAGCTCGCCAATAACACTGCGGTAAGGATTGACGATGCCGGCAAGGTTCATCTTTCGCCCCTGGAGGCCAAAACAATACCCGAGTCCTTGACGCAGCTGCGGGGGCTGGTGTCGGCGATGCTGCCGCAAGTAGATCTGCCCGATGTGCTGTTGGAAGTTCATTCCTGGACGGGGTTCCTGTCAGAATTCAGCCACGTGTCTGAGGCCTCTGCACGGATGGACCAGCTCGCCGTTTCTGTCGCGGCCATCCTGGTGGCCGAGGCGTGCAACGTCGGCCTAACACCGGTGGTCAAAGACGGCCACCCCGCACTGACCCGTGGACGCCTGGCACACGTTGATCAACACTATGTGCGCGCCGACACGCTTCGCGCGGCCAACTCCCAGCTGGTTCAGGCCCAGTCCGCGCTTGGCCTTGCCCAGCGCTGGGGTACCGGCCTGCTGGCGTCCGTTGATGGGATGCGGTTCGTGGTGCCCGTTGCCACCGTCAACGCCGGGGCGAATCCGCGCTACTTCGGCCACGGCCGCGGCCTGACCTGGCTGAACTATCTCAACGACCAAGTGGCCGGCCTTGGTGCCGTTGTCGTCCCCGGAACGGTCCGCGATTCCCTCCACATTTTGGATGGGCTGCTCGATCTTGACGTCGGCCAACGCCCCGAGATGGTCGCCACCGATACGGCCTCCTACTCAGACCAGATCTTTGGGCTCTTCACCCTGCTCGGATACCGATTCTCACCGCGCCTGGCCGGGCTTCCCGACCAACGGTTCTGGCGCATCGGCACCACAGCAGACTACGGACAGCTGAACGCGGTAGCCGGCCGCAACCGAATCAACCTGGACCTCATCACGGCAAACTGGCCAGACATGCTCCGCCTTGCCGGATCCTTGACTGCCGGTACCGTGCGCGCCTCGGAAATTCTGCGAGTCACCCAGGGCGGCGGTGCACCAACCCTGCTCGGAAAAGCGTTGGCGGAGTACGGCAGAATAGCCAAAACCGAGCACCTGCTGGACTTCATCGATGTTGACGAGGGCTACCGCCAGCAAATTCATACCCAGTTGACACTGCAAGAATCCCGCCACGCCCTGGCCAGACTCGTTTTCCACGGCAGGAGAGGCCAGATACGGCAGTCCTACCGGGAAGGCCAAGAAGATCAGCTCGGAGCCCTTGGCCTGGTCCTGAACGCCGTCATCCTGTGGAATACCCGCTACCTGGACGCCGCACTCACCGAGCTCCGCGGCCGTGGTGCCAGTGTTGCCGATGAAGACGTGCGACGTCTTTCTCCGCTGGTCTCAGAACACATCAACATGCTGGGTCGCTACACCTTCACGGCAGACTCTACTGGAACGCAACTTCGGCCCTTCCCGAACGTCGAAGAGGACCGGGAGACCTGAACGAAGCGACATTGCTCTGAACGTAACCCTTCCCGTTGGGGGAAGGACAAACGCGACGACGAGTTGCCCCCGGAACTGGCCCGGCGGGAATCCCGCCTGGTCAAACTCGCCGAAGCGCGGGCCGCGTTAGAAGCTGACGCGGCCGCACGGGCCAAGAAAGACGCGGAAAAGAAGACCCGAGAGAAGGGCGATGACGACGAGGTGGTCGCGAAGAAAGGTGAGGATGCGGCGACGAACGCGGTCGTCGCTCCGAAGGCGCAACGCAACTTCACCGATCCGGACGCCCGCATCATGAAGACCGCCGACGGATCGTTTCACTACGCCTATAACGCGCAGGCCATCGTTGATCAGGATCACCAAGTCATCGTCGCCACAACGTTGACGAACATCGCCGTGGATGTTGAACAGGTCGTGCCGCTGATGAAGAAACTCCACGACACGGTCGGGGTTCTGCCCCGGCAGGTCCTGGCTGATGCGGGGTATTGTTCAGCAACGAACCTGGACTACGCGAAGGCCCTGCACACGGACACTGGTGGCGCGACGGAGTTTTTCATCGCGACCGGACGGGTGAAGCACGGTGAACGTGTTCCCGAGGTTCCGCGGGGTCGGATCCCCGGGAATGCGACGCTGCGAGAACGCATGGCCCGCAAACTCAAAACGAAGAGAGGGCGCACGGTTTATGCGCGGCGCAAAGCGATCGTGGAGCCCGTGTTCGGTCAGATTCACACCCGGCAAGGCAAATTCGTTCTGCTACGCGGCCTGGACCAAGCCGCCCACGAGTGGGACCTCCTCGCCGCCTGCCACAACCTGATGAAGCTACACAGCATGCAAACCCGAGCCCTCCTGGCCGCAAACACCCCGCTGACGCCCCGGCTGGGAACCTAAAGCACCGACCCCGCCCCGGCGGGCAGCCTCGCCCGACGGCGTCCGGCGCCCCTGGCCCTCTTTTCAGTCGGCCGCAAGCCCGCGATCCCTGGACCCCATCAACTCACACGATGACGTTCAGGCCGCCGCGCTGCCGGCACAGCCATCACGAACTGGGCCCCAACGCCGATTATGCGGCTACTGGCCCGGGTGTGTCTCGTTAACGGTGTTTCCGGCGTTTTTCATTAGTAGGATTCTGCGTTCGGCCAGCGGTCGTGGAAGGTGATGGCGAAGGCGTTGAGAGCTGGCTTCCAACGCATCGTCCAACGAGCTCGGCCCTCACCGGTGGGATCGAGACTTCGCGTGACCAGATACAAGCATTTTAGAGCGGCCTGCTCGGTGGGGAAATGCCCTCGAGCACGCACCGCCCGCCGGTACCGGGCATTGAGTGACTCGATCGCATTCGTGGAGCAGATCACTTGGCGGATCTCGGGGTCGTAGGACAGGAAAGGGGTGAATTCTTCCCATGCCGACTCCCATAACCGGATGATCGCACCGTATTTCTTCCCCCAGATCTCGGTCAGATCGTCCAATGCTGCCCGCGCGGCGTCGACGGTCGGAGCGGTGTAGATCGGTTTCACCGCTCGTTTCATCGCATCCCAATCCTTCTTCGAGGACAGCTTGAACGTGTTCCGAATGAGGTGAATGATGCACGTCTGCACCGTCGTCAACGGCCACACGTTCCCGACAACGTCCGGGAGCCCTTTTAACCCGTCACAGACCAGGAAGAACGTGTCGGTGACACCACGGTTCTTGATGTCGGTCAGGACAGACATCCAGAATTTGGCGCCTTCACCGCCGGTGCCGGCCCACAATCCCAGAATGTCTTTATCGCCGTCCAGGGTCACGCCGATGGCCGCGTAGATGGGCCGGTTGGCGACCTGCCCGTCCCGAATCTTCACCACGATCGCGTCGATGAAGATCGCCGCGTAGACGCCGTTCAAGGGGCGGGACTGCCACGTTTGCATCTCCTCGATCACCTTGTCCGTGATGCGAGAGATCGTCTCTTTGGAGACCTGCGCACCGTAGATCTGGTTGAAGTGCGCGCTGATCTCCCCGGTCGTGAGGCCGCGGGCATACAACGACAGCACAATCTCATCGACCCCGGTCAAGCGGCGTTGTCGTTTCGGCACGATCACCGGAGTGAACGTGCCGTCCCGGTCACGAGGCACCTGGATGGTCACCGGCCCCGTCGAGGGGCTGATCACCGTTTTGGGCCGGGTCCCGTTGCGCACGTTGGATTCGTCACGCTCGTCCGGGGCACGGTTCTTCTCATGACCGAGATGCTCAGTCATTTCCTCGTTCAGCGCCGTCTCCAGGAACGTTTTCGTGAACTGGCCCAGCAGCCCTTCAGGACCGTCCAGGGTCAGGCCCTGCTCCTTGGCCAGGCGCACCCATTCCTTCGCCGCCACCGCCTCACGGGTGGGCTCATTTTTCGTCTTCTTCGTCACAGCATCAAGTGTCGTCATCACGGCACCTTTCCCGCCAGACCCACGTCCAGCGCGTCAGGCCGGAAACACCGTTTAAGAGACAGTCCCACTGGCCCACGCTCCCAATGAGGTTGCTCCTCTGACCGCCGAGCGAGGTGGTGCCGTATCTGGGGTGGCGTGCGGTTCTGACGTGGAGGAGAGTTACTTGTCTAGCGCGTTCTTATCGTGAGGCGGTGGGTTCGATGGTCAATATCAACGAGGTCCTCGAGGGGCATGTGGCACTGGATATTGAGTGTCTTGATCGCATCTATTTGAACGGTTACGTTCCAATTCTCCAGGTCGGCGGGCAAGTGATCCGGTTCATGAAAGATCACTTAGGGAAGAATATTCCGTCGCCGGCGATCTTAGAGAAGATCGGAACCTCGTTTCGTCAGTCCGTCCGAGAATATGCGGAGCAGAACAATATTCCTGTGGTGCAGTTCAAGAGAGACGATCGAAAGATTGACGTTATGCGCCGCTACCTGACCGCGCAGGAGAGAACGGGCACCTCGGGTGTTGTCGCTATTGGGGTGGCGCAGGAGTACCAGAACGTGTTCGCCGCCTATGACAAGGGCGGCTCGCACGGCTTCCCGTGGTACTCATTCACGAAGGCTGATCGGAGGGTGACGTGTTACTACTTTTACCTGTGGGATAGAGATTTTGGTGGGTCCTTCATCAAGATCTGCTCCTACTTCCCGTATCCGATCAAAGTGTGGGTCAATGGTCACGAGTGGGCCAAGCGTCAGGCGATGCAGGCTGGTATCAGCTTCACCGCGCTGTCGAACGGGTTCGCGTCCTGTGATGATGCGCCTGCGTTGCAAGCTATCTGCGACCGACTCACCTCCACGGTCATCCAAGAATTCTTCGACCGGTGGATGAATATTCTTCCCGTGCCGTTGACGGAGTACGACCGAGAATTTGGTTACTGGTGGGAGTTATCGATGCGGCAGATTGAGACGTCCCGCACGATCGTCTTCGACGCGCCTCGCCACGCCCGAGGTTTCTTCGAATCCCTGGTCACCGACAATCTTGATCTGGGCCGGCCGGAGACCGTGGAATTACTATTCAAGGGTTACCCTCCCTGCTCCGGACACGGACGTCCCATCGTTAATCACGCTCCGTGCAGCACGAAAGTGGTCACGACCGACACGCAAGTCAGCATGAACGTGTTCTTCAAGCATTCTCGTATCAAGCAATACCTCAAGGACGGTCGAGCGCTCCGTATCGAGACCGTCATCAATTCTCCCAAGGATCTGAACTGCCTTCGGCGTTTGGAGCATCTGGAGGAATTACAACCGAAAGCGCGTGACATCAACAGTCGATTGCTTGATACTGAACGTGTCGGGCAGGGTTGTGTCCTTGCGAGCCCAGCCTTTGAGCGGGTCGCGTCCTCTTCGCTTACTGCGGACGGGAGAAGGACTCCAGCCATGAGATTCGGCGACCCTCGGGTCATGGCCCTGTTCGGCGCACTTTGTGTCAGCCTCACCGTCCTCGGATTCACCCATCGGAGCCTCCGTGCCCGAGTAATCCAACTCCTGGACACCGACTACACAACGCACCAGATGAGCTACGACCTCCACCGTCTGCGGACCAACGGTCTCATCCAACGCCGAGAACACAGCAACAGCTACAACCTCACGCCAGACGGTCTGCGCGTCGCCCTGTTTTACACCAAAGTTCATCGCCGTCTCTTACGACCCCTGCTCGCTGCGGATACCCCGCCCGCCCCGATCGAATTACGCCAGGCCTTGAAATCCATCGACCGAATCGTCAACGGATACATCATCGACGCACGCCTCGGAACCGCGGCCTAACTGACAAAACTCAGGCCGCTCGGAGAACTGGTCGTCTGAAAAACTAAAGACAAACGTCTAAGTTCTGGCCCCCAAGAAAGCTAGAGGGAACATCTAATGCCGCAGATTCGGGTCGAGACCGAATCTGTATCGGCCGTCCACGAGGGAACTCCAACGCGAGATACCGGGTGCTTCCGCTCGCTTCGAATGCTGCGTCTGACGGTCGCCCGTGACCTTCGAGATCGTCGCGTATCCGGGCGCATACCTCGATCTCACCCCCTGATAAGGTCCGGTAATGATCAAAGATCGGGCGCGCGAAAATATCACGAGAATGAGGACATTCGCCGTGGTACTTCCACTCTGACGAGTAGCCCCTGGCGGTAGCGCACGTCCGAGCACGTGGTAGCGCTGTTCTGACGAGGGGGTAGCGGCCCGAGCTTGGCGCCCGAGCCGCTCCGGTGTTACTCCCAGTAGCTCTTCTCGGCGCGGGCTTGGTCGTTTCGGTGCTGACGCATGTCGATCTGGCCGAGGTTGATGATGCGGGCGTTGTTGGCGAGGCGGTTCACGATTGAGTCCGCCGCGACGCGGTCGGGCAGCTCGGCGACCCAATGCGCGGGTCCGGTCTGCGAGGCGATCATCGTCGGCAGTCGGTGCTCCCGGTTCGCGAGGATCGCGAACAAGTCGCTGGCTGCGTCGCTGTCAACACCGACGGTCAGGAAATCATCAATGATCAGCAAATCGATGTTGGAGAGCTCGTTCAACAGTTTCTGATGCGCGATGCCGTCGCCGCGAGCGATGACGAGTCTCCGGGCGAGGTCGTCCATCCGGGAGTAGAGAACGGAGTGCTCACTGTGGCAAGCGCCGATGGCCAGCGCGCAGGCGAGGTAGGTTTTCCCGCCACCGGTAGGCGAGATGATGAGCAGGTTGGTCGCATCCAAGCGCCAGTCATGGGCGGCATAGCGCCGCATTCTGACGGCGGTGATGCCGCGTCCCTCGCGGTAGTCGACCTCAGCGACGGTGGCGCCAGGGATGGGGAGGGCTGCCTGGCGGATGAGTTTGTCGACCCGGCTGACGCGTCGGGATTCCAACGCGTCATCGACCGCAGTGAGGAACAGCTGCTCTGGCGTGAGGGTGTCGTTGGCTTCGTCTTGGATGAGTTCCTCCAGCCGGGTCGCGACGTGGGTTACGCGCAGTGCGCGGAACTTGTCATAGTCAACGCTGGTGAACGTCACTTTCCGTCCTCGTTTCGGGCGTAGTGGGAGGCGTCACGGACATAGACGTCCGTGACGGTGTCGCGGAACACGACAGTGCTGCTGCGTTTGCGTGTCGAGGCCGCCGGGGTCACCGGTCGGGGCTTTTTCACGTCACTATCAATGGCCGCCATCAACCGTTTCAGAGTGGAATACGTCGGATGGGCTTTGCGGTTGACGAGGTCTTGGCAGGCGGCCTCCAAGCGTTCTCGGTTGTTCTTGCCGAGGCCGTCGAGGATGTTCTGGCAGGACAGGTATCCTTGCGCTTCGATTGCTTGGCTGTCGAGGATCTGCTCGATCACCGTGACGGTCGCCGGCCCGGCGCTGCGCGCCCGGTCAATGAACCAGCGCCTAGACCACAACCCGTCGATATCGCGGTGCTGCGGCGGAACATGCTCGGGAAGAGTCGAGTACTGGCCCTTCCGACCTGTCAGCCTTGGGTGTTCGCAGATGCTGTCGTTGCCGTCGAAGATCGTCACCCGAGACGATGTCACCCGGACCCGCAGCAGCTTGCCCGCTAGGGCAAAGGGCACGGAATAGCGTTGCGTGTCCGCGGTGACGTGGTAGTTCCGGGCAGCTTTCAACTCTTTCCACTCGACGTCCTCGAACCCGATATCAGGCAGCGAGCCCAAAAGCTCGCGCTCTTCGGTGTCGAAGCGTTCCCACCGGGTGGTGTCGTCGGCGCGGCGAATGTCGTGGTTGATCTCTCGCACCCGTTCCTCGATTGCGGTGTTCAATTCGCTCAGGGTCGTGAAGACATCGTCTTCGAGATAGCCGATGACGCGTTTGTTGACGACGTTCACCGCATTCTCGGCTGATGCCTTGTCGCGCGGCTTTTTCGGTCTGGCCGGGACAATTGCTGTCTGATAGTGGTCAGCGAGTTGCTGATATCGGGCGTTCACGACCCGCTCCGCATCGCCTTGGTGGGTTCGGTGGGTCGACGTCGTCGGGTTGTCCGGCACGATGATCTGCGTGACGCCTCCAAAGAACGCGAATGCGTGAACGTGGGCGTCGAGCCAGGCGGGGGATTTCATATCCGCGTAGGCGCGGCAAAACATCAGCCCCGAAAACGGAAGCACCGCAACGAACAAGATGGCCCGGACCACTTCACCGGTGATGGTGTCGACGATGTCCATCGTGTCGCCGGCCCAGTCCACCAACATCGCCCGTCCCGGCTCGTGGCGGAGCACCGCGACGAGATCGTGGGTGCGAAGATAACCGGTGAACAGGGCGCAGAACTGCGAGTACCCGTACTTCTTGCCCGCATCTGTGGTGTCGACGTAGCGGCGCCAGGCCAGCAGCAACGTGAAGTGCCGGTTTGCTTTCATCGCCGCCAGCACCCGTGCCAGGTCGGGTTGGTCGTACTCGTCTGAGACTTTCCGACGCCCGTCGGGGAACCATTCCGCCAACTCGGTATCACTCACCGTAACGGTCGCGGTCAGGCCCCGAGCCTCGACCTCCTGCCGCACCCGAGCCACGTCGCGATGCGAGCACCCCACGATCTCGACGACGTCGCGGTAGCTGCGCCCCTCGAGCAGCAACCCCAATATTTTCCGATAATCCGCCATGACCCGCCCTTAACAATGGAAGGACAACGCCTTGCGCGTTGTCCTTCCACAGCAGAGCAGATTGGCAGCATCAGCGCTACCGTGTTCCCGGAATCTTGCTACCGTGTCGTCGGACTAGTGCTACCTTCAAGGGCTACTCGCCACACTCATCGCTGCTCTTCTGGGTGCGGCAATAGGAGCAGGGGGCGCGGTCGGAGGCGCGTACGTATCAGCCGGCCTTCAAGCAGACAACGCACGGAACGATCAGCTGCTGAATCAGCGTGAAGCGGTCTACAAGACGTTCTTGATCAACAGCAATGCTTTCGCAAATGCGTCCGGAGCCCTCACCAAGTACCAAGAGGCGGGCCATAGCGCGGCCGACATTGAAGCAAATTTCATACTGATTAATGACTTTAGAAATGGCTCTCCTGACATAACCTTGGGTTAATTCCTGCCTGGGAGCCCCGGCCGGTGCCCGCCGAGGCTGAGCATGGCGAGGGCGATGCGGGCGTCGGGTGATTTAAAACCAAACGCGATGCGGGTGATGAGTCTGATCTTGGTGTTCATGGATTCGATGCGTCCGTTGGAGAGTCCGTGTTCGATGGAGGCGAGGATCGCGGCGCGGTGTTTGACGATGCTGCGTTGGAGTTTCACGAACGCGGGGATCCGGCAGCGCCTCGCCCAGGCGACCCATTTGTCGAGGGCTATCGTGGTGTCGCGGGTTCAATTCCCGCTCCCGCTACAGAAGGCCCGGAATGTCTCAGGCTTCCGGGCCTTTTCCTTAAACGCGGCTCAGGCCAGTGGCTGAGGGGCCGTGCTTGCCAGGGTCAGCGGTGCAGGATTACGCCCGGGCCTCGTGGCGGTGCGACCAACGGCGCACGGCCTTCTCCGCCTCAACGATGATCAACACGGTTGACCCGACGCCGATGCACAGCAGCCAGTCCCACACCGTCAATGGCGTGAGCCCCAGGATATCCGCCGAGACAGGCCAGGTCATCACGGCCCAGTGTGCGACCAGAGCGCCCAAAGACGTGTAGAGCAGTGGTTTATTAGCGAACAACCGGAGCTGGAAAAGGGACTTGTGTTCCGCGCGGGAGCTGAACACCTGAAAGAAGCTGAGCATCACGAAGATGGTGAGTGCGAGGGTACGGGCATGGACCTCCGGGTATCCCGCGTGCAGCTCCAGGATAAAGCTCAGGAGCACGGCCAGCGCCATCCACGCTCCCGTGATCCCCGCTCGAAACCAGAGCGTGCGGGAGAGGAGTCCCTCGGAACGAGGCCGGGGAGGGCGGGTGAGTTCGTCTCCTTCCGCCGGTTCGAAAGCCAGAGCGATGTCCTGGACGCCGTTGGTCACCACGTTCATCCACAGCATCTGCACCGGAAGGAACAACAGTGGAGTTCCGGCGAACACGCTGAGGGTGACGGCCACGAGGGCGGCAGCGCCGGTGGAGAGCAGGAAGAAGGTGGTTTTTCGGATGGCGGCGAAGGTGACCCTGCCTTCTTCGACGGCATGCACGATGGTGACGAAGTTGTCGTCGGTCAGCACCAGGTCCGCGGCCTCGCGGGCGACGTCGGTCCCCGACCGGCCCATGGCCACTCCGATCGCCGCTGCCTTCAGCGCCGGGGCATCGTTGACACCGTCACCCGTGACGGCCACGATCTGACCGGTGCTTTGCAGGACCCTGACGATCCGGAGCTTGTCCTCGGGGGACACCCGGGCCGCCACGTTGGTTTCCGCCAGGCGTGCGGACAGCATATGGTCGTCCAGGCCGGCCATTTCGGCCCCGGTCAGTGCCTGTTTTCCGGATGCCAGGCCCAACCGCTCGGCGATGGCCGTCGCGGTCACCGGGTGGTCCCCGGTGATCATCTTGACCGTGATTCCGGCCTGCTGGCATTGACGGATGGCCTCGGCCACGCCGTCCCGCGGCGGGTCGGTCATGCCTTGCATCCCCAGGAAGGTGAGTCCGGACGGCGGCGGCAAGGGCTGGTCCAATTCCTCGTCATCTCCAAGGACCCGGGAGCCGGTGGCAATGACACGCAGGCCTTCCGCCCCCATCTCCACATTGGCGGCGTGGATCAGAGACTCGTCGAGAGGCCCGGCGCCTTCCGCTTGCGCCATGGCTATGGACGCGTCCATGATGGCCTCCGGGGAGCCCTTGACGTAGAGGATCCGGCGACCGTCGCCGTTGAGGTGGATAGTCTGGGAGTACCGCAGCTGGGGCTCATAGGGTTGGTGTGCAACCGCCGGGGTGGTGCGTTCGTGTACGCTGACGGCCCCTCGGTCGACGGCGACCCTGGCCATGGCGGCATCGACGGCGTCGCCCGAGTACTCGGTGCTTCCGTCCTCCGCAGAGAGTGTTGCCTCATTGGTCAGGGCGCCTGCTCGAAGTACGGCGCGGACAGCTGCCGGGTCGGCCGTTCCGCCATCGTCCTCCTCAGAAACGATGTTGAGCTGACCATAGGTGGTCCAGACCCGCTCCACAGTCAGTTGGTTTTCGGTCAAGGTCCCAGTCTTGTCTGAGCCGATCACATTGGTTGATCCGAGGGTCTCGACGGCGGGGAGGATGCGGATGATCGCGTTACGTTTCGCCATGCGGGAGACACCGACACTGAGGGCTACCGTCAGAACGATGGGCAGCGACTCGGGAATCGTGGCGACGGCCAGGGCGACGGCCGTGCGGAACATTGTCGCCGCGTCGTTGCCGAGAGCGAGGCCCGCAACGAAGATGAAAACGACGGCGGCCAGCACGGCCGCGCCGATGCGCCGCTCCAGACTGTGGATCAGGAGCTGCAGCGGCGTCTGTGACGACGGCACCTGGACGAGTGTGTTGATTTCACCCAGCGCGGTGTCGGCACCTGTGGCGATGACGACCCCTCGTCCTCGACCGCTGCCCACGAACGTGCCGCTGAATGCAACATTGGTTTTGTCCGCGTCGATGACGTCCGCGGCAAGCCGATCGGTGTTCTTGGTCGCCGCGAATGATTCGCCGGTGAGCATGGACTCGTCCACCTGCAGCGCGTTGGCGGCGACGAGGCGGAGATCGGCGGGAATGCGTTCACCGCTCTCGAGTAGAACGACGTCACCGGGAACGAGGTCGCGTCCCGGGATCACCCGTTCCGCGCCGTCGCGCATGACTCGACAGTAGGGCGCGGAGAAGGATTGCAGAGCTCTCACGTCTCGCTCTGCCTTGCTTTCCTGCATGAAACCCAGTGAGGCATTGAGGGTCAGGATCAGCATGATGGCGATGGCGTCTACCCGATGCGACTGGAGGAGGCTGACGATGGCAGCAACCAACAGGATTGTGATCAGCGGGCTGATGAACTGGCGCAGCAATACTCGCCACCAGGGGGTGGGCGGGGTGACGGCCAACTCGTTCGCTCCGACGTCCGCCAGCCGACGTTCGGCCTCGGCGCTGCTCAACCCGATCGGGTCGGACGAGAGGGTCGCAAACACGGCGTCCGGGGTAAGGCTGTGCCACAGTGGTGGCGTCTCCGGCGTCCTGGATGGTGTGCGCGGGGTTTTCACAATCCCAGTCTCGATTCTTTCCGGCCGCTTCTCAAGGGCCTTTTTCCATGACTAGGCCTGATTGACGGCCATTCAGCTTTAGCCTCAATACCGTTCAGTTAAGCATTTTGATGGTAATGTGCGCTTCGTGCTGAGGTTGTGGCCATCGGCTGTGGTGTTCTCGTTTAGCCTTAGAAATGCTCGATACGACTTCAGAGGTGCGCTCAACGACGTTTTCGTCTACGGAACCGACCGTTCGTGGGCGGCCGGGGAACTACTCATAGACACGCTTCCCGACACCATGGGGCAAGAGACTGACTTTGACTACCGCCCTGAGGCTTACAACGCGGCCTACAAGGAGTTTCAGACCGTCTTCTGTTCGGAGGCACAGCCGGATCGAAAGGACTGTCCTCCTGGAAGCTAACCCTCAAGGAATCCGCACTCAGGGCACTCTATCGCACCCATATTGCTTGGAAAGCATACGCAAACTATACTTTTCAAGTATGAGCATTGTTGTTGAACCGATCCTTGAGGAACTGGCGGCTGGTCAGTGGGGTCTATTCACGACGGCTCAGGCGAAGGCTCGGGGCGTGACTCGCGCCAATCTCTCGCATCGGGAACGAGACGGGCGTCTTGAGCGTCTCGCTCACGGCGTGTACCGGCTCGGGGGAGTGCCGGTCACTTCTCTGGACGATCTGCGCGCCGCCTGGATGTCAACCGAACCAAACATGCTGGCGTGGGAGCGGGTCAGCACCCCGCAGGTCGTGGTGGGCGGGGCCGCCGCGGCAGCCGTGCATGAATGCGGCGACATCAAGCCGGTCCCGTACCGTCTGATCACCCGTGAGCGACGCCAAACTCAACGAACTGACATTAGCTACAGCCGGCGCAAGCTGGATTCCAGCGACGTTGTGGTTCTCGGGGGGCTCCCGGTGACGAGCATCGAGCGCACGGTCGCTGACCTCGTCGACGAGGTCGGCGACCTGTCTCTGGTCGGCGACGTACTGGCCGACGCGACCCGGGGGGAACGAGCGGTCGATCTCGAACGCCTCGGCCTTCTGCTGGCCCCGTCCGCGGCACGATACGGCCACCCTCGAGGCGACGGCGCGGCACTACTGGAACAACTCCGCCGGAGCGCGGGAATCGACGATGTCGCCGCAGCCCGTGCGCTCGTGCAGCGGCCGGCTATTGGCGCCGCCCTGGAGGCAATCGTCAGCCGGGAAGTCGCGGAACAGCTGAGAACCATCGTCGCCCGCCTCCAGCCCCAACTGCTCGGGAGCGCCGAGCTGCGCGAGCACATCGAGCGGATGTTCACACCGGCGCTCACGGAGCAGAGTCATCTGGTCTCCGAAATCGCGGACACCGTGCTCGCGCCCGTCCTGCACCGTCATCGCGAGCAGATGGACCAGCTCGCGAAAACCATTGCAGCGCAGCTATCGACGCCCACGCGCCGCCGGAGAACCGGCCAGCGAGAAGGGAAAGAACAATGATCGCTAACGAGCCCTACCCGGATGGGCGTGCAGTGCTGTCCGCGATCACGGAGCAGGCCCGCGCAGCGCACCGGAGCGGCGTCGGTTCCTCGGTCCAGAGCCTCGTCGAACTGGCTATTTTCGATCGCTTTCTCTGCCGGGTGTTCTCTCAGGACGGTTGCCCCTTTGCGCTGAAGGGAGGCACGAGCATGCTCGCCCGGCTTCCCCTATCGCGAAGCACGACCGACGTGGACCTCGAGACGGCAGAGATGAGTATCGACGCCGCCATCGCGCAGCTGACCTGGGCAGCCAGCATCGACCTCGGCGATCATTTCGAGTTCCGATATGTCAGTCACCGCGACACCGGCGGCCCCACACAGCCTGAACTCCACGCAGCGGCCATCACGTTCAGCGTCACCGTTCGAGGCGCAGGCACCCGGAACCCCCTCAGAGTCGACCTGACCATCCACAATCGCACACCCGCCGCACCACTGGACATCATCACTCCCGCATTCAGGCTCGGCATGTCACGTCTGGGACCGACCGTGGCATATCAGGCGATCGCGGTCGAGGACCAGATCGCCGACAAGGTGTGCGCGACCCTGTCCATCTACGGTGGCCAGGCCTCGACCCGATCCAAAGACCTCGTCGATCTGGCCATCATCACTACAACGATGCGAATCGACGCACGCCAACTCCGCATCAGTGTCCACACCGAAGCGCACCACCGACACCTGGCCCCATTCACAACAATCTCAGTGCCACGCGCCATGACCGACGGATACCGCAAAGTCGCCAAGACCGTCCCCTTGCTGAGTGACTTCCTCGACCCGGAAGATGCCATCTCCCTGATCAACACGATGCTGCAGCCAGCCCTCAGCGCCGACATCGAGGACGGCCATTGGGAACCAGCGCAACAACAATGGGTCCGCCCGAGCTAACCGGTTCAAGACCCGCGACGGAGCGGGTGTGTCTCGTTAACGGTGTTTCCGGCGTTTTTCATTAGTAGGATTCTGCGTTCGGCCAGCGGTCGTGGAAGGTGATGGCGAAGGCGTTGAGAGCTGGCTTCCAACGCATCGTCCAACGAGCTCGGCCCTCACCGGTGGGATCGAGACTTCGCGTGACCAGATACAAGCATTTTAGAGCGGCCTGCTCGGTGGGGAAATGCCCTCGAGCACGCACCGCCCGCCGGTACCGGGCATTGAGTGACTCGATCGCATTCGTGGAGCAGATCACTTGGCGGATCTCGGGGTCGTAGGACAGGAAAGGGGTGAATTCTTCCCATGCCGACTCCCATAACCGGATGATCGCACCGTATTTCTTCCCCCAGATCTCGGTCAGATCGTCCAATGCTGCCCGCGCGGCGTCGACGGTCGGAGCGGTGTAGATCGGTTTCACCGCTCGTTTCATCGCATCCCAATCCTTCTTCGAGGACAGCTTGAACGTGTTCCGAATGAGGTGAATGATGCACGTCTGCACCGTCGTCAACGGCCACACGTTCCCGACAACGTCCGGGAGCCCTTTTAACCCGTCACAGACCAGGAAGAACGTGTCGGTGACACCACGGTTCTTGATGTCGGTCAGGACAGACATCCAGAATTTGGCGCCTTCACCGCCGGTGCCGGCCCACAATCCCAGAATGTCTTTATCGCCGTCCAGGGTCACGCCGATGGCCGCGTAGATGGGCCGGTTGGCGACCTGCCCGTCCCGAATCTTCACCACGATCGCGTCGATGAAGATCGCCGCGTAGACGCCGTTCAAGGGGCGGGACTGCCACGTTTGCATCTCCTCGATCACCTTGTCCGTGATGCGAGAGATCGTCTCTTTGGAGACCTGCGCACCGTAGATCTGGTTGAAGTGCGCGCTGATCTCCCCGGTCGTGAGGCCGCGGGCATACAACGACAGCACAATCTCATCGACCCCGGTCAAGCGGCGTTGTCGTTTCGGCACGATCACCGGAGTGAACGTGCCGTCCCGGTCACGAGGCACCTGGATGGTCACCGGCCCCGTCGAGGGGCTGATCACCGTTTTGGGCCGGGTCCCGTTGCGCACGTTGGATTCGTCACGCTCGTCCGGGGCACGGTTCTTCTCATGACCGAGATGCTCAGTCATTTCCTCGTTCAGCGCCGTCTCCAGGAACGTTTTCGTGAACTGGCCCAGCAGCCCTTCAGGACCGTCCAGGGTCAGGCCCTGCTCCTTGGCCAGGCGCACCCATTCCTTCGCCGCCACCGCCTCACGGGTGGGCTCATTTTTCGTCTTCTTCGTCACAGCATCAAGTGTCGTCATCACGGCACCTTTCCCGCCAGACCCACGTCCAGCGCGTCAGGCCGGAAACACCGTTTAAGAGACAGTCCCGACGGAGCAACACAGGGCGCGAAGCATGGTCAGTTGCGGGGCTGACTTTCCTTCACCAGGCGCGCCGGAGTCATCAGTCGGCGACGGGCGTGTACCGTTAGGCATCGGAGTCCCCCCACTCCAACGATTAGCCCCGGTTCTCATGTTCGTCTTCCTCAGGCGATACATGCCGGGGTTTTTTCGTTCGTTCCGGGGTCTGGCCCGTTGCGGAACAGTGGTGGCGCTAAGCGTTGGTCCGGAGTCGAAGAAGCCGGGGATCGGTATACGCTGTGAGTGACACGGGGTGCCCAGGCTGTATGACGCTGGGCTGAGATGACACCCGTTGAACCTGATCTAGTTCGAACTAGCGAAGGGATGTCAGTGGAGGCTTGCGCACCGTACTGGGGCTGAACCACATCCTTTTGCCTATTTTAAGGTGAAGAAACTCCATGAAATTAGCAGAACAGATTGTCTTGGTCACCGGTGGCGGGCGGGGCCTGGGGCACAGCATCGTGGCGGCCTTCGCCGCGCAGGGCGCCAGAGTGGTCATTAATTATCGCACCAGCGCGGCCAGCGCGCAGGCTCTCGCTGCAGATTATGGCAGTAAGCAGGCGGTTGCTGTGCAGGCCGACGTCACGGACGCCGCTCAGGTTGCGGAACTGCTCGCGGAGGCTGCGGCACATTTCGGTTCCCCCGTCACCACAGTGGTCAATAACGCGCTGGCGGATTTCTCGTTCAACGGTGACGCCCGCTCCGACGCCGTAGGAATCACCTGGGAGGAGTTCGACGCCCAGTTCTCCGGGAGCGTGCGCAGCGCCCTGAACACCACTCAGCAGGCACTGCCCGGCATGCGCGAACTCGGGTTCGGCCGAATTATCAATATTGGCACCAACCTGTTCCAGAACCCGGTGGTCCCGTACCACGACTACACTTCTGCCAAAGCGGCCCTGCTGGCCTTGACTCGTACCCTGGCAGCAGATCTCGGCCAGCACAATATCGCGGTCAATATGGTCTCTGGCGGGCTTTTGCGCACAACGGATGCGAGCGCTGCCACCCCCGAGGAAGTGTTCGATTTCATCGCCGCGGCCACCCCGCTTGGGAAGGTCACCACCCCGGCGGAATTCGCCGACGCCGTTCTGTTCTTCGCTTCCCCCTGGGCGCGGTCCGTCACGGGCCAGAATCTGGTGGTCGACGGCGGCCTGGTGATGAACTGAAAGGGTTCGTAATGTCGAACCCACGCCAGCTCCATTTTAACGCGTTCCTCATGGGCTGCGGCCACCACAGCGCTGCTTGGCGTCGCCCCGGGTCATCACTGGAGCAGCTCGGGGATATTGGTTATTACGAGAGTCTTGCTCAAAACGCGGAACGCGGCCTTTTTGACGCTGTGTTCTTCGCCGATGGGCAGTCCGTTGGCGATGTCGCTGCCGGCCCCCGGTGGTTCTTCGAGCCGTTAACAGCGTTGGCGGCGATGGCGCGGGTCACGAACAGGATCGGTCTGGTCAGCACTGTTTCTGCCACCTTCTATACTCCCTTCCACGCAGCGCGTATGCTCGCCTCCCTCGACCACATCAGTAATGGACGGGTCGGCTGGAACGTGGTCACCTCCATGTTCGATGCCGAGGCCCGCAACCACGGGCTGGAGGCGATGCCCTCCCACGAAGACCGGTACAGCCGGGCGGCCGAGTTCATCGCGGTTGCGCTGCGCCTGTGGGACTCGTGGGCCGATGACGCCCTCATCCTGGATCGGGCCGGACTCTTCGCTGACCCGGCACGAGTGCAACCGATCGATCATGCCGGTGAACACTTCCGCGTGGACGGCCCGTTGACCGTTCCGCGGTCGCCGCAGGGCCGACCGGTGCTGTTCCAAGCCGGCGCGTCCGAGCAGGGTCGGGATCTGGCCGCCCGGTACGCGGAAGGAATCTACGCGGTCGCCTATGATTTGCAGAGCGCCCAGGATTATTACGCGGATGTGAAGCGGCGGATCGCCGCGGCGGGGCGCAACCCGGAGACCGTATCCATCATGCCGGGACTGGTCACCTATGTGGGCTCCACGGAGGCCGAAGCCCGCGCCAAACAGGCCGAGGTCGACGCGCTGCTCCCGGCGGAGCAGTCGTTGGCCCAGTTGAGTGTGTTCGTGCAGGAGGACTGCAGCGGCTGGGAACTGGATGCCCCGGTGCCGCCGTTGGCACCGCTTGGCGACTTCAGCGGCCCGCAGGGCCGGTACGCCACGATTCTGCGCATCATTGAGGCGGAGCAACCCACGGTGCGGCAATTGCTCGGCCGACTCGCCGCCGGGGGCGGCCATTGCACCATGCTCGGCACCCCGGAGCAGATTGCGGACCAGATTGAGCTCTGGTTCCACTCCGGCGCCGCAGACGGATTCAATCTCATGCCACCCCTCCTGCCGGAATCGCTCGATGACTTCATAGACGAGGTCATCCCGGTGCTGCAGAGACGCGGACTCTTCCGCACCGCCTACACCGCGGGTACGTTGCGCGGGAATCTGGGACTGGAGCGGCCTCTGGTGTCACTTCGGCGCTGAAATTAGAGTGACGTGCGGGATTGCTTGTGAAGAGTTGTGAGGAGTTCGAGTTCATGATCCTTGAACACTGCCGAGGTCATCATCGACAGCTGGCGTGGCCTCGGCAGGTCGATGGTGAGGTTCAGTCGCACAGACGTTGGCCGTGCGCTCAAGACGACTACCCGGTCGGCCAAGTAGATCGCTTCGCGAATGTCGTGGGTGATGAGCACTGCGGTCCACGAGTTCCTGGACCACATGTCCTGCAACCAGGATTGCATTTCCGTGCGGGTCAGCGAATCCAGCGCACCGAACGGCTCGTCCAACAAGAGAATGTCTCGGCCCTGAACCACGGTGCGCAGTAGGGCGGCCCTCTGGCGCATACCGCCGGAGAGCTCGAACGGGTGCGATTTCTCGAAACCGGAGAGGCCAAAGGCCGGGAAAAGCGCCTGAGCGGCCAAACGGGCGTTCTGTTTACTCTCGCCGGAAGCTTCGAGGCCGAGAGCGGTGTTCTCAAGGATGGTACGCCAAGGGAAAAGTAGGTCCTTCTGTGGCATGTAGGCACAATGCTCGCGTTCCCCCGTGGCGGCTACGCCATCGACGAGGACGTCGCCTGTGCTGGGCTTTTCCAGTCCGGCCATGATGTTGAACAGGGTGCTCTTGCCGCATCCACTCGGGCCGATGACCGCAACGAATTCTCCCGGCTGTGCGGAGAAAGAGACGTTGTCGATGACCTGCCGTGATTGCCCCTTCCCGAGTTGAAAAGATTTTCCAATGCCGCGCACTTCGACCTTGGGCGTTTTCGGCGGGGCGTTAGACATTCCGGCTCCGGCGTTCTTTCGAGTGCCACGGGATGATCAGCCGCTCGGCGACGTAGGTCAGGAGAAAGAGGGAGATACTCAGCGTCGCGGTGACCACGACGGCGGCGAGGACGAGGTCTGTGCGGAACGAGTTTTTCATCAGGGCCATGTAGATTCCGAGTCCTTGTTGGGCTCCGACGTACTCGGCAAAAATAGCTCCGGTGACCGCGTAGGTGATGCCGATGCGAAGCGCCGTGAAGAAAGACGGGAGGGCGGAGGGAAGTCGGACGTAGATGAACTGTTTCCACCGGTTGGCACCCATGCTCCGCAGCAGATTAGTGGCTTCACGATCGGTTCGGTTGAAACCGTCGATCAGTCCAACCGTGACTGGGAAGAATGTCACCAGTGCGATGACGATGACTTTGGGCAGCACCCCGAAACCGAACCAGATGATCATCAGCGGTGCAATGGCGATGATGGGTATTGTCTGAGATGCCACCAGCAGCGGCATCAGCGCCTGCCGAAGCCACGGCGAGAAGTCGATCACGATGGCCAAGGCCCAGGCGACCGTCAGGGAAACAGCGAAGCCGAGAAGGGTTGCTTGCAGCGTGGGTATGGTGTTCGCCCAGATGGTGTCCCGGGCGTTCCACCCCTGTTCCAGAATGCGCCAAGGGGAGGGGAGGATTGCCGGCTGCACTTGGCCCGCGGTCACGGCAATCTGCCACGCTGCCAGAAGAGCGATGACGATCACCAGAGAGGGAACCAGCGTAGTGAGTGCTGTTTTGACGCCCCGAATTGTTCGGCGGGGAACAGTTTTCGGCATGCTTTCGCCTCGAGTGCTCGTCGGTGCGGTCACAGTGTTCACCTGGTTCGAGTTGCGCGACCGGGAGCGTTACTTCTCGCTGAGGTACTGGTCGGAAAATAGCGTGGAGGTGTCCAAGGGCGCGGTAAGCGGGTCGCCGTTTCCGTCCACCAAAAGGTCGGCCTGGTAGAGGAAATCGGCCAGTTGCTGCCACTGGGCGCTCGTTTGGGTGCCGACCTGGCCGGTGGCGTCTTTGAGGTAGTTAGCGCTCAATTCCTTCTGGCTGCGGTAGACGAGTTCAGTATTTTCGAAGACACCGGGGTTCGCATCGATCAGGATCCTGGCCGCAGCATCCGGGTTGTCAGCGGCGTACTGATACCCCTTCTGGAGGGCCTGAACGAACTCCTTGGTAGCACTGGCGTGTTCCTTGATCCAGCCCTTGTTCCCTTCGACGATCACCGAGTATTGGTCGGGGACGCCGTAGTCAGAGAGGTTGAAGAACTTCATCGGAGTGCCGCGCAGGGACGCATCAATTCCTTCCCAGGTTGTGAAGGCCGACGTGAAGTCGACTTTGCCGGCGTAGAGCGCCTCATAAGCGGAGGTACCAAGCGTGACTTGGGTGAACTTGCCGGTGCCGCCCGCATTCTTGATGGCATGGGACGCTTCCGTGGAGAAGGTGGCGCTCGGACCAGCCGTTCCGAAGATCTTCCCGTCGAGGTCTTTCGGGCTAGTTATGTCCTCGCGGGACGCCAAAACACCGATCGCTGTGGCATCGTGCTGGAGCACCGACATGACCGAAACATTCCCCACCCCCGTTGCCGCCGCAAAAGTGGCGGTGTTCTGAAAGCTGATGCCGAAGTCGGCGGCGCCCGCGTTGATGAGGGCGTCGGTCGACGACTGGCTATAGGGGAGCACCTGAACGTCCAAGCTTGCCTCGGTGAAAAAGCCCTTGTCGATGGCTACATACAGTCCCGTGTGGTTTGTGTTCGGCGTCCAGTCGAGCGCGAAACTAATCGGCGTGGTCTCGTTGCCGGAAGCGGAGCCTAGCGGTGACGCCGACGCGCAGCCGGTCAGCGCTGCCATGGCCGCAAGTGCCAGGGCGCCGATCATCCCCCCTGCACAGCGTCGTCGATTGCGGACGGAATTATTCGAATGTGGTGCGTCCATTGTCGTGCCCTCCTTGAATACTGGGATTTGGGCACGGGATGTGAGATTGATGGCCTCCCTGCGCTGGCATGATCCAGATCAGGTTCAACGGTCGAAGCTTGAAGAGCTCCCTCTCAGCCCGGCTCACCGGACTCCCGTGTACAAAGGCGAGCATAACCGAGAATGGACCCGTTGTGCTTCCGGCCGCCGCATCCCACGGCGGCGGCGATCTGTTAGGCCTTCCCCGCGGCCCAGAGCTGGTGAAAGTGGTGAATGGGGCCGCGCCCAGAGCCGACATGGAGATCGTCGGCATGCCTCAAACTGTCCTGCAGCCAGGCCTTGGTCACAGTCAACGCCTCGTTCCAATCATTGTGCCGCGCTTGGAGAGTTGCCATTGCCGAGGACATTGAGCATCCTGTCCCGTGCGTGTTGGAGGTGGCCACTCGCGGGGCGCTCACCTGGATGATCTGGCGGTGGCCGGCTAGCTCGCCCTGGGCATCAACCAAGGCGTCCGGACACTGGGCCCCCTCCAGATGGCCGCCCTTGACCAGCACGATGACGTTGTGGGCGGCTGAAAGTCGGTGTCCCTGCTCAAGCGCTTGCGACCAGGCGAGGGCTGTCGGCTCTCGAAGCAGCACCCCCAGTTCCGCCAGATTCGGAGTGACAAGGTCGGCACGATTGAGCAGTCGGATCACGGCCTCTTCGGCCGCCGGTTCCAACAGCCGATCCCCGCTGGTGGCGACCATCACCGGGTCCACGACCACTACCGGGGGGTTCACTTCTTTGAGCCAGAGATCTACCACGTCGACGATTTGCGCATTGCCCAGCATGCCGATTTTGACCGCGTCGATGGTGACGTCGTCGCTGACGGCCCTCAGCTGCTCGCGCAGGAACTGCGCGGGCGGGATGTGCACGGAGCGGACCCCGTGGGTGTTCTGAGCGACGAGCGCGGTCACGACGGCCATGCCGTAGCCGCCGTGCGCGGAGATGCTCTTCAAGTCCGCTTGGATCCCTGCACCGCCGGTGGGGTCTGTGCCGGCAATGCTGAGTACGCGGGGGATGGGCTGGGTCATCGAATGTATTCCTCTACGAAACGTTTGGGGGCTGACGGCACCGGATCGGCCAGGTGGCGAGGACGGCGAGCGGGGCGCAACGAACTGAGAGCGACACCGGCGAAGACGAGCACCCCGGCCGTTCACGCACGAGGATCGCCGCAAGCACCACCATCATCACGGCCGGATTGGCCGCATTGATGAGCGACGCAGGCTGCGGCGTCGTGTACTGCAGCGCCGTGTACAGCAGCAGGTTGTACCCGGCGATACCAAGCAAGGCGAGCAGCAAGAGCCGAGGTCACGAGTCTGCCACCACGCGTCAGTCTGGCTTCTCCACGATCTGGGCGAGGAGGAGCAGCGGGATGCACGCGAGCAGTCAGCGTAACCAAGTGAGTTCCACGGGCGACATAGTCTGCACCGCGATATGCCCGACAATGTAGCTGCCGGCCCACATTAGTGTGGCCAGAACGAGCGCGATCGATGCCTTCACTACGCGAGCGAGGGTAGGCAGGCGCGCAGCTGTCGGGCGGCCTCCGTGGGGTCGTCGGCCTCGGTGATTGCGCGCACGACCACGACGCGGCTCGCGCCGGCGGCCACGACCTGCTGGACATTGCCGAGGTCGATGCCACCAATGGCGAACCAGGGAAGACTGCTCTTGGAGTGCCGTACTTGTTCGGCCGCGTAGCGCACGAGCTCCGCGCCTACCGCACTCCGCCCCGGTTTCGTCGGCGTCGCCCACACCGGACCGACGCAGAAGTAGTCCAGTCGAGGGTCTACCAACGCGGCGCTCACCTGCTGTGGGGTGTGGCTGGAACGGCCGATCACGGTCGCTTTGCCCACCAGCTGACGGGCATCGGGCACCGACAGATCCTTCTGCCCAACATGTAACACCGGGGCCTCGCTCAGAACGGCGATATCGGCCCGGTCGTTCACTGCCCACAGCTTGCCGTGGCGCTCGGCAACCGCCCTCAGGACGCTCAGAAGTTCCAGTTCTTCGGCGGCCTCGATCGATTTGTCCCTCAGCTGGATCACGTCCACGCCGCCGGCGAAAGCGGCATCCAGGAACGATGGGAAGTCATTCTCCGTTTTACGGGCGTTGGTGCAAAGGTACAGCTGGACATGGTCGAGGTACATAAGAACTAGACTAAAGGCGATCTACGGGAGCCTGCACCACCAGGGGAGACAGGCTGAGAGGGCATCGGTTATTCACTTACCGGCCGACCGTGTTGCTCGCGCAACGAGACCTGATCCGGCTAATACCGGCGTAGGGAAGGAACAGCTTCATGGTCGAACCAGCCGTGCTGTGCACCGTGGATGTCGCCGTCATCGGCGCTGGCATTGTGGGCCTCGGAATCGCCTGGGCGGTGGCAGAGTCGGGTCGCACCGTGGCCATAATCGACCCGGCGCCAGCCTCGGGTGCAACCTATGCCGCGGCCGGAATGCTCGCGGCCGTCAGTGAATTGCACTATAAGGAGGAGGACCTCCTCGAGCTGACGCTGGCGTCGGCAGCCCTATACCCCGACTTCGTGCGCCCACTCTCGAGTGACACCGGCGACACCGGTTACCGTATGACACGCACCCTCGTGGTGGGCGCCGACGCGGCAGACCGGCAGGCGCTGGCCGATTTGCGCGGCGCGCAACTGGCGCAGGGGCTCTCGGTGACGCCGCTGCGCATCCGTGAAGCGCGCGCCCTCGAACCGATGCTCTCGTCCCAGCTGTCGGGCGCGTTTAGCGTCGACGACGACCACCAAGTTGACCCCCGGCGGTTGGCCGCGCAGCTGCTGGCCGCGATCAAGGCCCGGGCGACGCTGGATGCCTGGGCGCACGATCACCTGATTCGGCAGAACGCCATCGGGCTGCTGCACAGCACGCAGACGGATGCTGCCTCCCGGGTCACCGGCGTCAGCCTTGTCGATGGGAGCACGGTTCGGTGTGACGAGGTCATCGTCGCGAACGGACTCGGTGCGGCCAATCTCGACAGGCTGCCCGCCGGGCTGAAACTTCCGCTGCGCCCGGTATACGGGGACATCCTGCGCCTGCGCGTTCCCGAGCACCTCCGGCCGCTGCTCACCGCCACGATCCGTGGCGTCGTGCGCGGGTTACCGGTGTATCTGGTGCCGCGCTCCGACGGAACGATCGTGCTCGGCGCGACATCGAGGGAAGACGGGTCTTCCGCGGTATCGGCCGGCGGCGTGCACCGACTGCTGCGTGACGCGCAGGTGCTCGTGCCCGCTGTCGCCGAGCTCGAACTCGTTGAGTGCACCGCCCGTGCGCGCCCCGGAACGCCTGACAATGCGCCGCTGCTCGGCCGTGTTTCCCGCCGCCCGGTATCGCCGGACTCTGGTCCTGCGCCCGAAGGCCGTGACGACGAGCCAGGCGAGGTCATCCCCGGCCTTATCGTCGCCACGGGATTCTTTCGCCACGGTGTGCTGCTCACTCCGATCGCGGCGCAGGTGTGTGTGCAGCTGCTGGACGGCTTCGTCGACGCCCGGTGGCTAAGATTTCGTCCTGACCGCTATTCTGTGCCTAGCGAATCCGCCGCACCGATCGAATCCGCCGTGCCGGCCACTCCCGCCGCGCAGGAAGCAGCCCATGTCTGACACCAGAGCAGTCCACACGCCGCCCCCCGCCAGTATTACTCTCAACGGAGCCCCGCGTTCGCTCGCGGTCGGCGAGACCGTCACCGATCTTGTCGCCGGCGCGACCGGCCGGCAGATCGCGGCCGACGGGCAGGCCGTTGACGGCGGCCGGCTCGGCGTTGCCGTGGCCCGCAATTCCGAAGTGGTGCCACGCAGCCGCTGGGCCACCACGGTTCTCGAAGCCGGCGACGACGTCGAAGTCGTCACCGCAGTACAGGGCGGCTGAACGATGTCCACGAGCGTCGCAACACCCACGGTCGGGCCGGGCCCAGAGGAGTCCAACGAGGACCTGTTGGTGATCGACGGGGTGCCGTTCACGTCTCGCCTCATCATGGGCACGGGCGGTTCCCCCAGCCTGCTTGGGTTGGGCGGGGCACTGCTCGCCTCGGGTACCCAGCTCACCACCGTCGCCATGCGCCGTTATAGCCCCGACGTGGCCGGGTCACTGTTCGACCTGCTGGACCTGCACAACATTCGGGTATTGCCCAACACGGCCGGCTGCTTCACGGCGCGCGAAGCGGTGCTCACGGCCGAGCTTGCCAGGGAGGCGCTCGACACCAACTGGGTGAAGCTTGAGGTCATCGCTGACGAGCACACTCTACTGCCCGACGCCGTTGAGCTCGTCGACGCGACGGAACAACTGGTCAGCCGCGGTTTCGCGGTCTTCGCGTATACGAACGACGATCCGGTTCTTGCACTGCGGCTCGAGAACCTCGGAGCCGCCGCTGTCATGCCCCTCGGTGCCCCAATCGGCACGGGGCTCGGCATTCTCAACCCGCATAACATCGAGCTCATTGTGGCCAGGGCCAAGATTCCGGTAGTGCTGGATGCCGGCATCGGAACCGCCTCGGACGCCGCGCTGGCCATGGAGCTGGGCTGCGATGCAGTGCTCCTGGCCACCGCCGTGACTCGCGCGCAGAATCCCGGGATGATGGCTGCTGCCTTCAAGCATGCCGTCATCGCCGGGCGCCTCGCGGCTCGCGCTGGACGTATTCCCAAACGAGAACATGCCCAGGCTTCGTCGTCCATGGGGGGACGGCCCGACCTGTGAACACGCTTCCGCCCCTCGTAGAACCGGCCGATGGGCTCACCCGCGAGGAACTGGAACGCTATTCGCGGCACGTGATGATCCCCGAGATTGGCACGCTCGGTCAGCGTCGGCTGAAGAATGCCCGAGTGCTCGTGGTCGGTGCCGGGGGTCTCGGATCCCCGGTTCTGCTCTATCTTGCTGCCGCCGGTGTCGGCACGCTAGGGATCGTCGACGACGACGTGGTCGACCTCAGCAACCTGCAACGCCAGGTCATTCATGGCATGAACGACGTGGGGCGCACCAAACTAGAGTCCGCGCACGACGCCGTTGCCCGGCTCAACCCGCTCGTCACCGTGCAGCTGCACGATGCCCGGCTGACCGCACAGAATGCCCTCGACGTGATGGCCGGCTACGACCTCATCGTGGACGGAACCGACAATTTCGCCAGCCGCTACCTAATCAGCGATACCGCGGCCCTGCTCGGCGTGCCCTGCGTGTGGGGCGCGATCTACCGATTCGACGGGCAGGTGAGCGTCTTCTGGGAAAAGCACGGTCCCACCTACCGCGACCTGTACCCAGAAGCCCCGCCGGCCGGCTCGATGCCGTCGTGCGCTGAGGGCGGCGTCTTCGGCATGCTGTGCGCAGCAGTGGGATCGATGATGGTGACGGATGCCGTCAAGCTCATCACCGGCGTTGGCCGCACGCTGCTCGGCCGCGTTCTACTGTTCGACGCACTGGCCTCATCATGGCGGGAGATCGGGCTATCGCAAGACCCAGACCGCGCGCCGGTCACCGCTCTGGCCGACTACGAACTGTCCTGCGGGTTGGCGCCGACACCGATGACGGATTCCGACGCGACGATCACCGTTCGCGAGCTGGCCACCATGCTTGAACGCCGCGATGCGGGACTGATCGACTTCGACCTGATCGACGTGAGGGAGCCCAGCGAACGCGAGATCGAGAGCATCCCGGGCTCACGGCTGGTGTCCCAGGGCCGGATCTTCGCCGGCGATGCCGAGCACGAACTGCCGCGCGACCGGGATCTGGTGCTGCACTGCACGGCCGGGTCGCGCTCGGCCGCAGTACTCGCCGAACTGCAGCGGCGCGGCTACTCGCGGGTGAAGCACCTGCACGGAGGAATGCGCGCCTGGGTTACTACGGTTCAGACCCCTAATCGAGAAATCCGTTGATGCCCGAGTACGAACGTCGGTGAACTGCACTCCCACAGCCAAGGAGGAGCTTGGTGAGTTATTAGTGATTTCGCGGGCAAGCAGAAACGTTCACTTCAGACCCCGATAAGGTCAGTCGGACCAGGCCAGTCCGAGGATGGCGAACGCCTCGACTAGCTCGGCGGTTTCTGGAGTGAGTACCACCGAGACGATGCCTGCAAGAATGAGGAGACACATCAGCATCAGCCGACGGCCGCTCAAAGATCGCCCACAGGGGAAGGTCATCGCCGTGGCGGGATCTGAATTGGATGCCATCAACAGTGGGATCAGTCAGCTGGTAGAGCCAGCTGGCGACCGAGCGAGTGAGGTCGCGTGGGCCTGAATCCTTCAGCGCGGCCGCGTCAAAGTCAGTCGCGCCCAACTCGTGAGCCAGCAAGGCGAATCGTGGCCGTAACGCCGAGATGGTTCCAGTGGCTGTCACCATACAGAAAGATCCATGCACACGGGCGCTGGATGCACACCGGTCCTCGAGCCAGCGATAGCTCACGAAAGCCGGTGGCCGGGCGGGATATTCTTCTGTGTCCGCCGGATCCTCAAAGATTTGATCCAAAGCATCGGCGAGAGGGGCGTCTACCCGGTACTTCGCGAGAACTTCGATCAGGCACGCGAGAAGTGAATCGCCGGCATAGACCGTCCGAAACTGCCCATGAACGTCATCCCAGCGACCGTTGAAACGCCCGCCTTCGGCGGCGTACTTCCAGTCGCTGCACGCCCACGGTTCGGGACGGAATCCGACCCGCCACAGCTGTTGGTCGACAGTGACAATGGCCAGGTCTGTGTCACTCACGCCCGCTCAGCCGAACGCCACGAAGGAACGAGCCGCCGCGAGCACAGCGGGGCCCGCAGTCTCGAGCTCTTGCTCCCGCAGGACTCGCGCTGGCGAGACGTCGTTCAGTTCCGGGTTCATTCCCTGGAACCAACTTGCGACGGTCGACGCCGATTCGCGGTCCCTCAGCATCGCCATGACATAGAACGACGTACGCAACCGGAGCACAACGTCGCTCGACGGCGTCCTTGTTCCTTCCGCCCACTCTCGCACGGCGCGGGTCTCACGAACGCCTCCCAAATACGCCACGAGCTTCGCGCCCAATGTCTCCCGCAGCCCTCCAACGATTTCAGCCGTCGAAAGCCGAAGGGAATCTTCGTAGCCCCGACGTCCCGGACGTGCCGTTGTAGTACTCATACACTCATCCCACACCACCTACACGGAAAAGGCAAGTAGATCACTGTCGTAAAAGCATTTTGATCACACTCGCAATCCCACCCCAAATGACCGATAATAACTATTATGTCAATACGTAATGCATCTATTGCAACAGATGCACGATTGCTCTCCCCTCTCGTTGAAACCGCCGCAAGGCCGGATATATGTTGCAGTTGGGGCAGCAGACCGGGATTTTAATCGGACGAGTCTTACGGGATATGTCAGAACGAACGGGTTCACGTTTCCCGCAGGAGCCACGGGTGTACGCAGTCCTTCCTTCGGCCGCCAAGCAGCCTCGTGGCCCCGTTCATTCGGGGAGTAACCTAAATTCATCGGCTCTTGGGCTCATCTGCTCCGCCTCCGGTACACGCTCGATTCCGGTCAGTCATTCAGGAAGGACCACATCATGCCCACAAACCACGCTGATCCCACGCAGGCGTCCGGCCAACCGTCGTCCCACAGCACATTAATCCTCGCCATCACGGCCTGTCCCACCGGGATTGCCCATACGTACATGGCGGCGGAGAAGCTGGAGAGCGCGGCCGCGATCCTCGGCTACAGGCTGAGGGTCGAGACCCACGGCTCGGTCGGCATCGAGGGCACCTTCAGCCAGGACGAGATCGACCGGGCGGATGCGATCGTCATCGCCGCCGACACCCAGGTCGACCTGTCCCGCTTCGCGGGCAAACGCCTTGTTTCGGCGCGGGTCGCCGATGGTATCCACCGCCCGCAGGAGCTCATCGCCGACGCCCTTGCCGCGACGCCCCGAGCACCGGACAACGCCGGTTCCGCGCCCGCCGCGGGCGCCGGGTCGACGACCGGCGCATCCGACTTCGGTGGCCTGCTCTACCAGGCGCTGATGAACGGCGTGTCGTACATGATCCCGTTTGTAGTGGTCGGCGGGCTGCTCATCGCGATCTCCCTTTCGCTCGGCGGTGCGGCAACTCCACAGGGCCTCGTCATTCCCGAGGGCAGCTTCTGGCTCACGATCAATAAGATCGGCGCCCTCGGGTTCACCCTGATGGTGCCCATCCTCTCGGGCTACATTGCCTTCGCGATCGCCGACCGGCCGGGCCTCGCCCCCGGCATGATCTGCGGCTGGATCGCCACGACCGGATCGTTCTACAACTCCGAGTCGGGCGCCGGCTTCATCGGCGGCATCGTCACCGGCTTCCTCGTTGGCTTCGTCGCCCTCGGGATCAAGAAGATCCCGGTGCACCGCTTCATCAAACCGATCATGCCGATCCTCGTGATCCCCGTGCTCACCACGGTCATCGTCGGTGGCGCCTTCGTGCTCGCCCTCGGCCAGCCGATCAGCTGGGTGTTCTCGACGATGAGCACCTTCCTCACCGGACTCCAGGGCGGCAGCGTCATCGTCCTCGGCCTCATCCTCGGCGCCATGATCGCCTTCGACATGGGCGGCCCCGTCAACAAGACGGCGTTCCTGTTCGGTGCCGCGCTGATCGCATCCGGCAACCCGGCCCCGATGGGCATGGTCGCCGCCGCGATCGCGGTGCCGCCGCTCGGCATGGGCCTGGCCACGCTCATCCGCGGCCGATACTTCTCCAAGCCCGAACGTGAGGCCGGAATCGCCGCGCTCTTCATTGGCTTCTTCGGCATCACCGAAGGCGCGATCCCGCTCGCCGCGGCCAAGCCGCTCCAGGTCATCCCCGCGAACATGATCGGCGGCGCCATTGCCGGCGGCATCGCGGCTCTGTCCGGCGTGACGGACTCCGTACCGCACGGCGGACCCATCGTCGCCGTCTTCGGCGCCGTCTCCGGAGTGCCGATGTACTTCGCAGCCCTCATCGCCGGCGCCCTCGTGACAGCCCTCGTCTCGCTGTTACTACTCAGTATTTCCGCGCGCCGCACCGCACGCCACACCACCACAGCGAGCGCGGACGCCGTTCTTCCCGCCCCTACAGACGCACCCGCCGCGCCTGAGAAAAAGACCGTGCTCGACTACATTGACGAACGTACGATCGTGCTCGATGTCGATGAAACCGACCGCGACGGGATGATCCGCACCCTCACCGGGCTGATGAGCGCCACTGGCCGGGTCACGGACCAAACGGCGGTCGCCCAGGCCGCCTTCGACCGCGAGCAGACTGCCACGACAGGCATCGGTGACGGGATCGCCATTCCGCACGCGAAGTCCGACGGCGTCAGCTCCCCGGTGATCGCTTTCGCCCGCAGTCGGGGCGGCATCGACTGGAACTCGCCAGATGGCACCAAGGCCACCCTGATCTTCATGATCGCCGTTCCCGACGCCGCGGCCGGCACTGAGCACCTCACCGTGCTCGCGCAGTTGTCCCGCTGCCTGATGAAGCCCGCATTCCGCGCCGCCATCCAGGCTGCCATGACCCCTGCCGAGGTACTCCAGGCCATCGCGGTCGGCGTCGGTCCACGCTCGGCCGAGCCCACGGGCGTCAGCTAGTTTGCCGATTGCTCTATGTCTGGGCCCCCCACTAAGCGTTGGGTCTCACAGCCACGCCTGAAGAGATTGGTGACGGCGCCCGTTGCAGCGCGCCGGTTCCGTGTCTCGTCGAAGGTCGTCATCGATCACAAGCGGTACTTGTCAGCGGCGATGGTGACCCTCAATGCGATGCTCGTGCATGCACCTGAATTGATGCGCAAAGAGACCGCCCGGAAGACCCAAATCATGCTCGCCCGCCACCATGATCGAGGACCTCGTCACGCAGACCGCACCCCAGCTGATCGAACCCTTCGGCATCGGCGCTGACACCGCCGCAGAAATCCTCATCGTCGCCGGCGATAACCCCGAACGGATCAAATCCGAGGCAGCGTTCGCGAAACTCGCCGGAATCAGCCCGATCCCAACCAGCTCGGGCATGACCTCCGGGAAGCACCGCACCGACCATGGCGGCCACCGACAACTCAACGCCACGATCTACCGCGTCGTGATCGGCCGAATGCGCTTCCACGAGCCCACGATCGCCTACGTGACCCGCCGCACAGCACAAAGCAAATCCAAGCGCGACATCATCCGCTGCCTCAAGCGCTACGTCATCCGAGAGGTCTAGCACCTCATCACCGCCAACCCGAAAACCGCCGAAATCGCAGCTTGACACCCTGTGAGCATCAACGCTGTCGCCGAGTCGTTCTTCTCGCATATGAAGACCGAGATGTTCTACCAGCAGCACTTCGACAATCACCTCGCCGCGCGCACCGCGGTGATGGAATACATCGAGTCCTGGTACAACCGGCGTCGGCCCCACGCCAACAACGGAGGACTACAACCGGCCGCAGCTCTCGCCGCTTACCAAGACCGCCGCCAGCTGGCTGCGGCATAGAAGAAAAACACATCGAACTGTCTCAAGAACTTGACGGGCACACCATCGCACGATGGCTCACCACGTCGACAATCCGACGCTCAACGCCACTAGGCAACAAAAAGACCTCACGGCTGCTTGACACAGATAGGAGCATCCACCACGCGGGACGTGACCTTCCTATTAGCGATCACCTGATACCAATCCGGCCCGGTGACAACACCCCGGATCATGAACGACTGGAGGCAAGAATCATGCCGGACCCGACGGGCCAACGCCCTCAGATACTCACACCATCCGAGGATGCGAACAAGGTAGCGGGGGTCTTCGAGAAGTACTGCTCGCCGTCGATCCCGGCGGGAACCCGCTGCAGCGACACAGATCGGTCCTCGTTTGCTCGTACAAATGGCTCCCCCACCGCCATCAGATAGTGGGCCAGATCCAGCTTCGTGAGACCCCGTCCCGGCCAGAGCACCCGGCTCGGGCTCTACAGTCGTTCCTAGCATTGCCCATGTGGTCCCTCGAGCAGAATCTAGAACCGGGCACGGCCAGGCCACAAAGAGCTACGAAACGGATGCCGCGAGCAGCGCGACGGCGACCGTTTCGCCCTTGTTGGACTGCTCGCCGATCGTCGTGAAACCGAGACGTGAGTGGAAGGCCAGCGACCGCGGATTGGGCGGAAAGGTATTCACTTCGCAAACCACTTCGGCGACGTGGGCCTCGCGGGCAGCCTGAAAGACCGAGGCGTAGAGCACTTCGCCGAGGCCCTGGCTTCGTACGTTCGGCGCCACGACGATGCGGTCCACGTAGAGGAAGTCGCTCGATCGGGCCTCAAACCAGCGATAGCTTTCGCTGGCGTACTCGGCGAATGGGGCAAAGCCGATCACGAAACCAACCACGGTTCGCACATCCCCCACCGTCGTGACCACGACCGAATGAGCAGCAGTTGCCACGAGGGCTGCAAGCGAATCAGCGTCAAGAGCATTGACGGCGGGAACTGCCTCGTTGTTGAGCGTGAGCACCTGGGGAAGATCGAGAGAGTCGAGGGAGCGAAGCGCATGCGTCATGAGTTCCACGATACCCAGCAGAGCTGAACGAAGTGACAAAGAGGCGGCCTCGGGAGCGGCGCAGCCTCGGGCGAGCAGCATCGGCTTGCGCGAGCCAGCGTGCGTTGAGATTTCAGGGTGCCTCCTGTATCGACTTCCCTCCGCATCTCGCTCGTTTCCCTGCACACGTCCCCGGGCGCTGAACCAGGCTCGGGCGATGCACGCGAAATGAACGTTGTCGTGCGCAACCAAGCGGAGGCCCTCGCAGCTGCCGGCCACACCGTCGAAATTCTCACCCGGCGTTCGTCCCCTGCGATCGCACGTAAGGTGCAGCTGCACCCCCGAGTCACCCTGCGTTTTCTCGATGCAGGCCCGGCAGCCCTCGTACCCAAGGGCGACCACGAAGACTTCATCGACGCCTCTCGTCAGCGGATGTCTGCCCTCGGCCTCTACGACATCATCCACTCCCACCAGTGATTCTCCGACATGGCCGCCCTACCGCTGGCCCGTGATCTCTCGACGTCGCACGCGCAAAGTTTTCACAGTATCGCTGCGGAGGAGCCCACGCCGCTCTCGGAGAGCGAGCGACCGGAATCCGTCGGAAGAATCGCCGGCGAGGCCTGGCTGGCACGGGAATCGGATACGATCCTAGCGATCAGCGAGACGGAAGCCGACACCGGGCTGCCGCGGGGATTTCGGACAGCGGAATTAGCGGATTCTTCTACGCTGCCAAGACTGACACAAAGGGCCTAGTCACCAGTCCTTTCTCGCGGATCATTCGCACGGGCCTCGCGTCGACATTGACGTTCAGGATCAGCTGAAACGGCAATGCATCGGAAATTGCTCGCTATCAAACCAAACGGCAGGAAACAGGCTGGTCTTTTACTTGAGTGAACCGACTCGAAGTGCGCTTCCTCCACGACAAATAACGTCGTGTCACCGCCTCATGTGCCAGTCGTTACTGGCTCCAAAGCCACGGACTCAGCGAGTGCCGCAACTCCTCACCCTCGAAATCCGCAGTCCAACCAGTGCGGAATCCGCAGCTCAAGTGCCTCGAAATCCGTAGAACGCACTAAGATTGCGGGATGACATCAGCTTCGCCACATCACGTAGAACGCCGGGCCATCAGCGTAATTCGCGACCGGATGACCGAAGAGCCCGTGGTTCTGTTGGAAGGCCCACGCTCCGTAGGCAAGTCCACCCTGCTGAAATCCTTGGCTGATGCCCACAACGCAGAGGTCATCGACCTGGATGATTTAGCAACCCGAGATGCCGTCCTGGCGGACCCGAGGCTATTCATGGCGGGCACGCCCCCGGTGTGTGTGGACGAATACCAGAAAGCACCCTTAGTTTTGGATGCGATCAAAGCCCAGCTCAACAAGAACACACGTCCGGGCCGTTTCCTTCTGGCCGGGTCAACCCGACATGACGCGTTGCCCAAAGCGGCGCAATCGCTGACCGGACGGCTGAACCGGATGACCATCTATCCCCTGACACAGGCAGAGATCGGAGGACACGCAAGCCACCTTGTCGACACGCTCTTCTCGTCCCCTGCCACTGCAATACAAGCATCCGCCTCGAAGACGACCCGCGATGACTACATCCAACGCATTACCCGGGGCGGGTTCCCGATCGCGATCGAACGAACAACCGCGGCATCAAGAAATCGTTGGTTCGACGACTACATCCGGTTGACCCTCGAACGCGACGCCCGGGAACTCTCCAACATCAGACAATCCGCCATGCTGCCCCGCCTATTAGGAAGGCTCGCCAGCCAAACAGCCCAAGTACTCAACATTGCCCGCGCGGCAACTGACATCACACTCGACGACCGAACAGCCGACAGCTACACGAAACTCCTAGAAGCCGTCTTCCTCGTGCAGCGGCTTCCCGCATGGCACTCGACCTTGACCGCACGAACCGCTGCCACCCCCAAACTCCACATCATCGACTCCGGCGTCGCAGCGCGACTGCTACGTCTCACCCCCGAGAAACTGGCACGCCGCGACGCAACATCGCTGACTGAATTCGGGCATCTCCTCGAAACCTTCGTCGTCGGAGAAATACAGCGAGAGGCGTCCTGGATTGACGGAATAGCCGGGATCGGCCATTGGCGAACCCACGACCACGATGAGGTCGACCTTGTTATCGAACGCGACGACGGCGCAATCATCGCGTTCGAAATCAAAGCAGGAAGCAGAGTCCCCGGTGAAAGCTTTGCCCCCATGCGCAAATTACGCGACACGGTAGGAGACGCGTTCATCGCCGGAGTCGCCCTCTACCTGGGAGAACGGTCATACACATTTGACGACCGTTTACACGTCATGCCCGTAGACCGCCTCTGGTCTTAATGACGCAGTTCAGCCTTATTCCCACCCGCCGTGTTCATCACACGGTGCTTTCTCAGCGGGACAGCCCGCCTCGGTCACGCTGCTGAACGGTACTCCGGCTGTTTCGGCGCGACTTGGCGCCTGTACCCGTCTGTGCCATGACGGCCTCACGGGGGTGCTTGGCGTTCTCGCCATCTGCGAGAATTCGGGCGTTAATCGTTTTCTGATCGGCGGTGCCTTCGAGGCTGGCCGCAAAGCGTTTGCGCCGCTCGGAACTGTCATAAGCCAGCTCGCCCGAATCGGCCTCGGTACGTGCCTGATCGGTCCCCGTCGCGCCGTCCCCGTCGCGGCTGCTGAACTCGTCCAGGTCAGCGATATTCCATTCCCGTTCTGCGCCGTCCTGAGCGTCCCGGTCGAGGCGGTCGGCGTTGGCAAACACGAGTTGGCTAATCGTGAGGTCCTCGCCCGCGCGCTGCCGCTCGGCCGCAGCGTCAGCACGGTCGCGCTCGGCGTCACGGAGTGCCGCAGCAACCGCAGCGGGATCCGCTCCGGGTGCGTCAACGTCGATCCCATACCGGTCCTGGACCTCGCGCTTGATCGTGTCGCCGGCGCCCTGGGCAACGTCGTCGAAGTCGCGCCACGCCGTCGCCGTTTCGTGCATGCCAGCTATGTCGTCGGGACTGGCCTGATCCCACCACTCCGCCTGCTGGATAGGCGCGAGGCTGGCGCGGGCTGCTCCGCGTTCGGCGTCGAAGCGTGCTTGGAGCTCGCGCGTTTCCTGAACGGCGCCGGCTTCACGCTGGCGGGCCAGTTGTTCGCGCAATCGGGCAATGCGTTCGCCGAACTGCGCTGCGATGGTCAGTGCGATGCGTAGCGAATCGTCGAACGTCTCGCCGACACCGTCGGTGTCTTCAGCCATGATCTGTCGCCCCTATTCTCTTCCGTGTCCGTCACGCTCGTGCGGCGTGGCTGGTGTCTTACGTCTGGTGGGATTCAACGTGGTCGGAACCGGTGAACCGGTCCCGGGCGTGGCAAGACCCTCGGTCGCACGTCGCATCACGTCGGGTACCACGACCGACTGTGTGCGGGAGTCCGATTGTGTACTCTTGCTGGGTATGGCCGGGAGGCGATCGGTGACCGCTGCGAATTGGGTGCGCAGCGTTGCCGTGATCTGTTCGGCGCGGCGGGCGTCTCCGACCGCGCTGTGCATGTCGAGGATGGCGACGGATACACGGCCCAACTGGCGGAGCATGATCGCTTCCGCCATGGTCCCTGTACCTCCGCTGGCGGCTTGCATGAGGATCATGGCGGCGTTCGACGCCGACCCCAGTTGAACAGGCTTCGGCTTGGACTCGTGCGCCCGCAGGTGTGCCGACCGTGCCAAGTCGCGAGACGTCTGAGCCAACGGCCCCGGCGTCGCCTCCACCCGCTGCGACCATGCCGCGAACGCGCCAGCTGTCTCGCGGGCGACATGCGCCCAGGTGGCACGGTCGGTCACGGGCACCTCGCGCAGCTGCTTGCGGAGCTGGCCGATTTCGTCGCTGTACTGCTTCCACATTTCCGGTGCCGGCGTGCTCTCTTCTCGGCCCGGCGCAACGGGTCGGTACTGCCACGGGTTCTTCGCCGTCGCACGCCACTCCTCCACGGCGCCCTGCGCCGCCTGCGGGCTATCCGGCCAGCCCTCACGAAGCCTCGGCAACGTAAGGTCCCGGGCCAGACGACCACCCCCGAACCAGATCGGTTGAGTCCCGCCTGCGGGGCGAAGGGCTACCGAGTAGCCTGCGACGACGTCGTCCCGGCCGGCCGCGTATCGGGGGCGGATCAGTGCTCCGCCACGGCGCAGCCTGCGCACGAATTCCCCCTCGTCGACGGATGCCGTTGCTGCAGCTCGAACAGTGCGCTCGAGCTTGTGTGAGTCGATCTCCGACGCTCCCATACGTGCGGCACGCTCCCGCTCAGCAGGCTTCACACCACGCTCCCCCAAACCGAGGCCGCGGCTCTCCAGCTGCTCCAGACCATGATCGCGTTCCAGATCACGGCATGCTTCCTGGGCCCGTGTGAAGTCGTTATGCGTGCTGGCTTTCGTACCGTCCTCGCGGACCAACGACACGGCGAGGTGTACGTGATCATTCCCATTCAACGACACACCGTGCCGCACAGCAACCCACCGGCACGCCGCCTTCCCAGACGCCTCAGTGAAACCCATCCGATCAACGAAATCCTGCGCGATGACGCCCCACTTCTCATCCGACAGTGCGCCCTCTTCGGCCCTCAACGACAACGAGCAATGCCACACGTCAGCCCCGACACGTTTCGTCGTCACCGTCCCCGTGGCCGGGTCCGTCTCCCGTGCCATCCGAGTGATCTCCGTGCCGAACGCCCGGCGCGGCCCATCCAAGCTCTTCGCGATCGCTAACGCCGTATTGCGGTCCAACACGCTGTAGCCGTGCTGCGCCATGATCGCCGCGTCCCCCGCGACCAGGTGCTGCTCCTCATGCTCGTTCGACCGGCCTCCACCAGCTAGGTAGACCATCAGTCCGCCCATCTGATCGCCCCGCCGAATGTTGGGCATCATGACTGCGCCAACCGCTCAATAACATCCTCAACCTGACCGGCCAACACCTGGTACTCCGCCACAACCCCCGCCGCCTCGGCCGGGAACTGCCCCTCACTATTGGCGTACTTCGCCAACTGGTTGACATTGTTCGACACGTTCGCCATCAACCGTGTCACCCGAAACAACTCAGCAATCACTTCCTGACGCTCCGTACTCGTCTCAATATGCGCATTCATCGCCGACTCAAACAGGAACCGGGGCACGGTCACCTTCCGCACCACCGCACGAGCCTGCAACTTCGCATCCTCATCCGGGCTCACGTACACGCTGTAAAACTTCTTCCGCGCCACCACGGAATTTGCCCGCCGCGCACGACCAAACAACCGGCGTTCACTAGGTTCTGCCCTCATCCCGCCCCTCCCGGCCCAGCGCAGCGACCCCGACAACCCGGGGACCATACGCCCAGTATGCCAAATCGGGCGCACCGCGACCAAATTTGAAAGCCATTTACCCTTGGTAAATGTATAGCTTGCTCCAAATCGGCACTGCCGGTATGGCACGTTTCCGCTCTCGGTGCTTCGGTGAAAGGAGGCTGACACACACTCGGCTGAGACGTGTGCCTTGCCTGTAGCCTGATGATCATGAGCGATGCGAATGTGAAACCAGAGGATGCAGCCGCCCGCGCGCGGGCAATCATTGAAGCGAATGTGGACGCGCGTGTGGAAGCGGTACGAGTGCTCGCCGATGCCGGCAACGAGTACGACGCCGCAGACCAGCAACTGAAGTTGGCGACCCACGCTCACGAACACGCGTGGACTGCCGCCCTGGCCTCCGGATGGAGCGAAAAAGACCTCCGTGCTACAGGCGTCAAAGCACCCGGCCAGTCCGCGCCGAAGGCACGCAAGCGACGCACCGCTGCCCCGGTCACGACCCCAAACACTGAGGCGTAGCCGCCGGCTCTTACCTGTAACGAACAAGCCCCGTCGAGCTGTGCTCGACGGGGCTTCTTCGTGCAACTCCGTTGCCTTTTCGGCTGTTTATCGTACGCATCATTCCTCTCTTGGCAAGGGCTTTCGCGGCATATCCTCACTCGCTGCGCTCCCTCCGGTATTCCACGGTCCCTGGCCAATTCACCCCTGACGCTGTAAATCGGCGTGCGCCAAAAGGCAATGGGGTTATAGAGAGGACCACACCATGAATGAACCGCTCACCGTGTACGCGCTGCCGAACTGCATGCAATGCACGATGACCACACGCGCACTCGACGCCGCCGACCTGCCGTACACCGTCATCGACCTCACAACCGATGCGCAGGCCACCGACCTGATGAAACAGTTCGGCTACACCACGGCACCCGTCGTCATCGCCCGCCTGGTGTCCTGGTCAGGCTTCCGACCCGACTGGATCGCGAAGATAGCCGCCCTGCGCGACCACCCCTCCCTCACCGGCGAGTAGGCGCCCTGCAATGGAATTCAGCACCCTGCAGACGACCCTGCCCGTCAGCGACCTGGAACACGCGGCGCGCGCACGAAAAGTTGCCGAACGCCTCGACGACCTTCGCGCCTACGGCCGCCACGGCTACACCCTCGCAAACACGCTCACCATCACCGGAACCAACGACGTGACCATCATCGACACGCTCACAAAGGACCAAGCCAAATGACCACAACAACCTGCACCTCACCGGCGTCGCCCCTGATGACACCGGACCAAGCCAGCGATGCGCTGGGCATATCCCTTACGGAGCTCCGGAAAATGAGACTTGGCATCGCCGGACCGAACTACCACGGCATCGGCCTTGGCCTCATCCGCTACAACACAGCAGACGTCATACGCTGGCGAACATCACGGGATGCAGCATAGGCGCGTCCGGCGCGGCTCCGTGGCATCGATCGCGACCTACTTCAACGCGCTTCGAAACGTCACCGAGCCGCCGCCGAGCTGCGCGTGAACGCGGCAACGACTGAGACAGCGTCAATCCGACCGCCAGGCGATGCTGATGACGCTACTCACGTCCGCGATCATCCCGACCACGGCCGTCCCGTGCCCTCGGCGCGGGACGCCGCGGGGAAGCAAGACCATCGGTCGCACGCGAGCGAACCGCCGCAACACTTGCGTCAACAAGCTTGCTCTGCGGCGTTAGTCGCACCTTGTCAACTTCCAGCACACGGTCGGCACCTTCAGCTGCAGTTCGGAACCGCCGGTAGTGATCGACCGCACCGCACTCCGCCGCCAAACGCTCGGCAACAAACTCCGGGAACGAACGACCCTCCGGGCCATCAAAAACAGCCCGTGCATATTCGCTCGGGACCCACCTGCCCCCGAGACCCTCGCCACTCTCAAGAGCAACTTCGTATGACTGTTGCCACCGCTTCGCAATGCGGGACTCAGAAAGCTCATACGGCACTTCCACATCCACCACGTCCACGCCGTAACCTGCCGCCTCGAGTTGCTTTCCCAGCCCCAAAGCCGAGACCTCGGACGACAGAACCGTGTCGATAACGATGTTCGCCCCGGCGCGTATCGCTTCTCCTCGGAGCCGCTTCGCGAGCTCAGACGATTCTTCATGAACGAGCGACGCCAACTCCAGCGGGAAGAACCTCTCCCCAGCCGCCTCATGATCCCTTACGACGGCAGGCTTCAGAAACGCTTCATAACTGCCATCATCGATCGCCACCTGAAGCAACGCATGCTTGAAATCATCTGCATCAATGGTCAGCCACCCGTTAGCTGTATCCCCCAGGATCTCGTCACGCAATACCGTGCTCTTGCCGGCACCAGGCGGCCCAGCAAGAACGATCGCACGACTCTCGAACCGAACCCCAGGACGACTCTCCACAACGTCTCGAATGAGCCGATCATGAAGCTCCGCCCGACCACTCCTCACAACGGCGCGACCGCCAACATAACGGAACCATTCAGGATTGCGCACCGTGGCATGAGGGCCATCCGGCGCGAGCGCCTGACCCGGCTTGGCCAGCGCACGCACACTCGCGCGATGGGCGTCAATCGCGCCCCGAGCGACAGCCACTACTGAGAGGAATCCGCAGCACGATCCAAGATCGCATCGTAAATCGCACCGTCAATGAGTCCCTCACTCAGTGCGCGCCCCACCTCATCGAATGACCCAGAAGCAGACACCAAGAGCGAATCAAAACCATCCGTCGGCGCCTCCGACGGGTAAACCCACCGGCCCAACTCATCAACGAGCTGAGCCCGGGTCAACTCCCCCGTGGCATACCGCTGCGCAATCTCATACGCAGACGCACCAGAAAACCCCGGCACCGGCTCCGCCACCTTTGCCGCCGTCCGCAACGCAGAATGAATCGTCGGCTGCTTCACCCCCAACTGCGACGCAAGCTCCGTCTGACTCATGATCGCAGCCAAACGCCGCAACTCCCGAAGGTAATCGAGACGGTCAAGATCAAGCCGCTGGCGCAACGTCCGCGCCCTCTGAACCTCAGGACGGTAACTAATCGTGGTCATACAAACCACCTCCTATAGACCATTCTATAACACGTGTATAGAACTATCTATAGGTACTTTCGAGCGGAGCCGCACTCCACAGCCACCCCCCGACTGACGCTGGCCGTATTAAACCGGCTGAGGCGGCAGATTCGCGTGCCTCGCCTATTTTCTGGTCTTGACCGAAGGCATGATCTACACGTTCGATACGGAGGACTGGCCTGTTTCGCACCAACGCATAGAGTCGGTTCATGACCTTCATCGAAATGACAGCGGCGGCCGGAGAATCGGGAACTTGGGCGGGTGTAGCCGTAGCGTTCATCGTCGGGGTGGGCGGACTCATCGTCGGCATTGTCGGCTTGGTTAAGGCGCATCAGGCCAAGCAGGAGGCCATGGAGGCCAATCGGATCGCGACGGCCGCCAATGCGATTTCCGTGGCCGCGAACTCGCTATCCGAAGAGGCGAATCAGATTTCCCGCCAGAGTGCAATGCGATCCACTGAGGAGCACGATGTCGATTGGGACTGTAACTGGCTAGAACCCGGTACTTACGTCGTGAGTAATTCTGGTCGGGATACCGCGACCCAGGTCCGGGTCCTGGTGACAGTCGACGACGAGACGGTAACGGCGGAGGCCGCAGAAGTTGGCCATCTCGGCGAAATCGTGCTGATGTTCCCGCGGGCGCTGACGGCATGGCGTGAGGAAGAGGCGGAACGCCTAGCGTCTGCCCAGCGCGGGAGAAGCGGACCTAGGATGACTGCACCATTGATGAACCTGTCTCCTCTCTTCGGGAATGACCACCAGATTCGTGATCGGATTCTATGGACGACGGAGCTTGGAACACCGCGATTACATGATGAGCACGCGAATCTTCAATCACTCGAACCGTAGAGTCCGAGTGGTGGGAAAGTATCACTCTTCAGAAGTAAATGGCGGCATAGTTACACAAGTTGCCGGCCGCGATGGTGTCAGATGAGGAACCCCTTACGGGAATCGAAAGATTGAGTTCGATTGAATGGTTGTGGGCCGCGTGGATGCGCGATTTTCGGATTGCAGCCATGCCGCTCCGATGCAAAGAGCTATCGGCCGCAGCCAACTGTAACGTTTTGAAGATGGGCGGACATTACAGGATATGGATACTGGTGTGGTGAGCGAAGTCGAAGTCTGGACGCGTGCGTGCGCCAATGATGGCCGCGCGTTCACGTCACTGTTCGACACTCATCGTGACCGGGTGTTTCGCCACGTTCTACGTCTGGTCGACAACGCCCATGATGCTGAAGAAGTCACGTCGGCGTCATTCTTGGAGTTGTGGCGCCGCCGCGCCAGCGTCATCCTCGTCAGCGATTCGGTCCTTCCCTGGCTGCTGGTAACGGCCGGCCACATCGCTCGCAACGTCAGCCGCGGAACTCGACGGTACCGCATACTTTTTGATTCGCTGCCGCGAGCGGATGCCACAGCTGACGCCGAGCAGATTGCTGTCGCCCACATCGAGGAAGGCGAGTCAGTCGGCTACATGAAAGCCGCCATGAAGATGCTCAAGCCTGCGGATGCTTCCCTCGTCGTCTTGGTTGTCCTGGAGAACTATGCGGTCACCGAGGCTGCGACTCTGCTGGGACTCTCCGACGGGGCAGCCCGCACTCGTCTGCATCGGGCCAAAGGAAAAATTCGAGAGCAACTGACGGAGGCGCGCGCATGACGCAGATCGATTTTGACCCGGTATTTTCGGCTGCAGTTCGCAACGAGCTGGACGCGCGCGTTTCCGCGCCATCGTCGACCGTCCCCTTCTGGCGCAGACACCTCCGTCTCGGAGCGGGCATCCTTGCCGGAGCGAGCATCCTGATCGGTGGTGCTGCTGCTGCCACAGGCCTGTTGACCATGCCCGGCACCCAAGACGTCACCGAACTTGGTGCATCCGTGGTGAAAACGGCGACGGGAACAGACACTGTCCAGCTGGGCGCTGTGCCTGACGGGGCAACAGGTGTTTTCGTTTCCCTGACCTGTCTGACTCCGGGAACGTTCACCTTTGAGGACGGCGCAAGCATCGGCTGCACCATGGACGACGTCGGTCAAGCCACCGGCGGTGGCCGCTACACGCTGACTCTCTCGCCGGGACAGCAGTCCATCACCATCACGACCCCACCAGAATCCAGCTGGACTATTGCCGCGACGTACGTCAGCGAGCGGACCACAGAGTGGGCCGTTAACGACAACGGCGAGACGTATGGCGCGCTGAACGAAGGCGGTGAGCCGGACTTGATTGCAGTCATCGCGACTAATGGAAATGACGGCTTTATTCATGCTGGGGAACTTGCCCAGGCAGACGGCAGCGAACAAGCAGCAACCTTCACGTCCCCGGAGCAAGCACTCGCGTGGCAAGACTCCATGGCGGGGAAAACCGTTTCGGTCCCCGTCTATCAAAACGATGGCGAAACTCGCGTTGGAGGGTTCACAATCCAATACTGAAATGAGGAAAGGGTCGACTAGCCATCGATGGCTGCTTTAATCACAGAACTGGGCCCGCAAACCGAACCTCTTGCGGGACACCTCAAGGTGTCGGCGAGGGCTCATCTCGCACGCCACTGAAAACGACTGGGTAGTCGTCGAGGAATGTCCATCGACTCGCCGGCCAATTGATGACAAAGGCCCGCCCGGTTACATCCGGTAACGGGACAAGCCCGTTACCGGGGTCATCCTGGTGGTAGCGAGAATCTTGAGAGTTGCCGCGGTTATCACCCATGACCCAGAGAGAGTCGGGCGGGACAACAACGTCGAAGTCCATCTCCGAGGCCGCAATCGAGCCCTTACACCGAGCAATAATATGATTACGCCCTTTCGAGAGACCGTCGATTCGGCGAACAGGTCAGCTCGCGGCTGGGACGATCACTCGGCCTCGAGTGATCGCATCGGCGCGAGGTTAGTCCGCGCAACGCACATAAGATCTGTCGTATGGCCACACCCCAGCATCGGATCTCACAGGTAACGCGTCGCAAGATCGCTGATTCGATCGCCCTGGCCCCGTTTTCTTGGTCCGGCACGCTCGACGAGCCGAATTTCCTCGCTCGAATATACGACCTTAGAACCATGCGGAGCACTGACACCCGGTACACCCACGCGTATGACGACATTTACCAGCACCAGGTTCGGAACGACGATTGGGGCGCGGGGTGGGTCTTCACTGATGCGCGCTTCAATCTGCTCCATGTAAACGACGCTGAATTTCTCAGGTTGCTCGCCGAGATGATTCATCCGATCGTGCGGCCCGACGAAGCGGAAGTTGCAGAGGTTCTCACCAGCCTAAACGGGATGTTGCGGGCCGATGGTTACGAGCTGCACCCGATCGATTGGATCAGTGGGCACGCCGTGTACGGCTGGCAGAGGGTCGATTCTTTTCACGGATCGTCACCGGAACTCAGGCTTCACGAGCGACCTCTGACAGATCCCGTTGTGCTTCAGGAGCATCTCACGCGCATAAGGAACGGATTGGTCGCAGACCCGGCTGCATCGATTTCTGCGTGCAAGAGTCTGCTGGAGAGCCTGCTCAGGATCGTCCTTAATCAGAGTTCTGTTGCTTATCCAAAGAGCGACGACGTACCGCAGCTCTACCGGAAGGTTGCGGACTTGCTCGCCCTAAATGCTGAATCGGTTCCCGCCTCAGCTCGCGGAAGCGAGTCATCGCAGAAAATCCTCCGAACCCTCGTGACGACTGTGGGAACGCTCGCTGAACTGCGCAATGAGCTAGGCATCGATCATGGCAAAAGCGAACGGAGCGCCGCGCTAGCGCGGCATGCCAGGCTGGCGCTTAACGCGACTGTGACCGTGGCCGAGTTCATCCTCGATACCTGGCAGACGAGGCTCGAGTCGGGTCAGTTGCCTGGCGCTACGCACTAGACCTTGCTGAAACGGGCCGGTACCTCCGCGCGCGTTGACACAGAGAGAAGAACTATCCTTGGCCTACGAAGACTTCACGAGTCGCTTTCAGGCGGTTCCGTCGCAGCACAACATCATGGCACTGGTGGGTAACGGGTTCGATATACAGGCATTGTCAGGACTTGGGTCATCCACTGACACGCGATACGAGTCTTTCTATCACTACCTCAAATACCGGAAGTTCGACGCAACGAACCTCATCCTCGAGCGCATGGAAGCGCTGCGGAATACTGGTGCCGAGAACTGGAGCGACGTAGAGAACGTGATTGAGTCGCTCCGCACGATCGATCGAGTTCGGCCCGACCGGATCTCCACAGACGTGAGGAAGATTCAGCGGGAGTTCGCAAACTTTCTTGACCAAGTTGCTACCCCTGACGTTCTTTCTCGTCTCGGTGAAAACGCCGCATTTCAGAACCAGACGATGGTCAGCTTCACGGAGTTCCTCGGTGATATCGAGGATCCTGATGAGTATCAGAAGCTGCGTCTGATTCAGAGGTTGGCGATTGGCGACGTCTTCAACTTCAAGTTCGTCAACTTCAACTACACGACGTTGCTCGATGACTTCGTCTACCTCGACCAGGAACAGTTCGATCCGCATCCGCACAAATGGTCAGATCGAAACATCGAGTTCCACCCGAACCCTCTCGGCCACGTAGGCGGACGCGAGCGTTCTAATTTCTACATGGTCGCGAACTTGGTGTCCGACGTGGTCCATCCTCACGGTATCCAATACACGCCGAGGTCGTTATTGTTCGGCATCGATGAGGCGGATGGTGAATCACGGAAGCTGTCGAAGCCCTACTGGGCGCAGAATCGCGTTAAGTACGCGGACCTGTTCTCCGCAACTGACTTGTTCATCGTCTTCGGATGCTCGCTGGGAGATACTGACCGGTGGTGGTGGCGTGCCATCATCGATGGGCTTCGGCACAATGATGATGCCGATTTGATCCTGTACTGGCGTCGTGGCGCTAACGAGCTGGATCTGACAGCGAAAGAGATGCGACAGCGGTTCGCCAGCGCTGCTGGGTACCCGGAAGATTCGAACGTCCTGGCACTCCTGAAGCAGAGGGCGCGCGTCGTTCTCTACGATGATGCGTCTGAGCGGGCGTGGTTGAACACGAACGCGACCGCTCCGCCAAACTGGGTGCGGCCGTGAGTAACTCGGCCGGTGAGCAACCCCGGAATTCCGTCACTGAGCATCGCGCCGCTCTTCGCGCACTACGGCCTAGGCCAGTCACGGCGGAATTCACCGCCCTCTCGCCGTCCATCCGCGTCTTGCGGAGTGGCCACCGCTCCCGTTCGTATGCGACCAGGTGTGCCATAACCTGCCCTGCTGTCCGCAAACCCTGTCAGAAACTCGCTACCTTGTAGCGTGGATGTATTTTGGAACGGCATGGGCAGGCTGCTCAGTACATTGCAGCTGGGGAACGTAGCTGAATGGGTCGGGGCCATTGCCACAGTAGGGGCCCTGTTCTGGGCGTTCCAAGTCTTCCGGGCAGATCGGATTCTATCTAAACGCGCTGAAGCGGAACGTTTCACTTCCTACATCGTGAGTACGACGCACATGGGTAGCTACTCGACCGCCAAATACGAATTCTTCAACGCAGGTGACACACCCGTCCCTCTTGCCTACTTGATCGTCCGTCAACCAACTGGTGGTGATCGCATCCCCCTAAAGTTCAACGGGAGCTATGTGCTACTCCCAGGTGCGCACGTGGGCTTCCGACTCCGCATGGAACGACCCTCTTCAGAGACGTACTCCTACGTCTATTTCCGAGACTCACACAACCGGGAATGGCTGCGGGACATCATTACTGGAAAATACGCGTCGGTTGGACGCGGGATGAAAGGACCGTGGCTTCGATACCACGGGAGTCCTATGGCTCGATGGAGACAATTTCTTCAGAACCGGAATAGCCCTCCACCTTCACTAAGGCACCAATAGCGGCGTCTCCACAGCGCAGCGATTCTTTACTCTCGCTCTTCGAGGCAGACCCGAACGTGGGCGGATCTAGCTAGGACTGCTATCGATTTGGTTGACTCGTTTGACCGGTATTCGGCCGATGCTCCTAATATCGGTGCCCGCAAGCCGGACGATCTGCGGGCATTCCCCCGCCGTTACAGCGATCGAGCTCGCTGCTGGTCGGCGGAACGCCGTTTAGGTGTCCCGAGAAACTGCCCGATGACGGGGCGTGATACGGACGAGCTCGAGGGTGTCGTTTCGCTATCCGGGTGTCTCCTATCTCATGGGTGGCGAGTGAGTTGCGAGACACCCGAAGCCACTGGCTGGTGACGCTCAATGAGCTCATCGACCAGATGTCCGAAGAAGCTCGTAGTGAACGCGGAAAGCATCTCAGTAAAGGTTCCTTAAGCGGGACAGGCAACCAGTTCGTCGTCATGCCCCTCGCCGTTGATACTTCCGCTCTTTGGCGGCTCTCCGTGATCGCCTCCGGCTGGACGGCAGCAGACCTCTATGTCTTGCATCTCATGGGTTACGAGATGTCTCACAAAGAGTGTCAGGAGTGGCGTCGAGTGCGCGTTTCTTGCGGCGAAATCACGATTATTGCGTCGCGCGGAGCGCACTACCTCGCCAGTTTCCGGTTCGCAGAAGGATTGGAGGTATCTCGCAGAGCCGCAGCAGCAGCGGTTGCAGAGAGCGGCCTGACTTCGGCAGGCGGGCGGAGAGGCTCAGGTTGCCTGGACGGTCCAGGCGACGTACTCGTGCGTGTCGACCGTGAGCTGTTCGTCGGTGACGTGACCGACCCCAGTGAGGAAGTGGCCGCCGAGATAGGTCATGCCGACACGGATTGCGGTGACCTCGAAGGCTGCGGTGAGTTCGTCGAGAGTTCGGCGGTAGCGGCCGAGCGTGGAGTAGTCCTCTGCGCTGGACGAAGTGGAAACGGCGATGCCGAGTTCCTTGCCTTCCAATGCGCGTCCACCGGGCCCGTACGCCCAACCGCGCTCGAGAACTGCGTCGAGCCACGCGTGGAGCAGCGCCGGAGCGCTGTACCAGTGAATGGGAAACTGCAGGATGATCCGGTCGTGCGCGGACAACCTCTCTTGCTCAGTGGTTACGCACATCGGTGAATTCGAGATGGTGTCGCCAAGGATGTGGACGTCGGTATCGTTGCTGCTCCTCAGCGCTGTGAGCCACGCTTGGTTGACGCGAGAGTTCCGAAGGTCAGGATGGGCGACGATAACGAGCGGGCGGGTCATGCTGATTCTTCTTCGGTGACGGACTCGGCAGTGTGTCGCTTTACGCTGACGCCGGTTGCGATGAGCGCGACTATCGCCGCGGCTGTCAGGGTTGAGGCAAAAAGGGTGACTGAGATGGAGAGACCGAACGCGTCGGCTGCGTATCCCACCAGGACTGAAGCGATGCTTGCGGGGATGTAGCCCCAGATGTTCAGGGCAGCATTGGACTCTGCACGTTTTCCTGGGGTGATGTGCGTGGCAATCAGCGACAGGCCTGCGAGCTGGCCGAGACCTTGTGCGGCGCCAGCGAGGAGTGCCGCGATGACCGCGGCGGCAGCAAACGGTACGACTGTGACGGCCAGGACCATGAAGACCATCGCGGCTATTGCGGTGGTCGAGCTCAATGCGAGGTGAGCGCGAGTGGTCAGGCGGGCGAGCGCGAACTGAATACCGGTAGCCACCAGGAACATGGCACAGGCGACCACTCCGGTCACGAAGGCACCTGGCGCACCAACGTGGCCGAGCACGGTCGGGCCGAGGGAGAGCACGAAGGATGTGGCGGTGATGCCCGGCGCAAACGCGCCGATGCCCCATCGGAGTTCGCGGCGGTTTTCCCGCGGAGCCGATGGCCAGGCCAGCAGACGAACTTTGTTCTGTGTGACGGGTCGTTTCAGCGGAAGCGCGATCGCCACCAGCAGCGCTGCGACTTCGACGCACACTACGACTGTGAACACGAGCCGTTGGGTAGACGGTGATCCTCCCGCGGCCAGGCCGCCGGCCAAGAGCGGTCCAAGACCCGCGCCGAAAACCATCGAGACAGAAGCGATGAGCGAACTCGTGCGTTTGCGGTGTTCGGGTGCGAGGTCGACCACCGCGGCCATACCCGCGGTTACAGCCGTGCCGACGGCAACGCCGGCGAGTAGCCGGGCGGCCAGAAGCCACATCACATCTTGTGCAGCAAAAAACAACATTGACGCGATCACCGCCGCCGCCAAGCCCGGAACAAGAACCACCTTGCGACCGAACCGGTCTGCCAGACGTCCGGAGATAATCAATGCTGCCACCAGGCCGACGATGTACGTCGCGAAGATGACTGTCAGCAGGCCTGACTCGAACCCCCATTCGGCCTGCCAGTACCCGTACAAGGGGGTTGCTGAGTTAGAAAGCAGGAATACCGCCGTCACCGTTGCGGCTGCGGCGATGGACCAGCCCAAACCGCTATTGGGTCTGCCGAGCGGTCTCGGCTCGGTGCTGGTGCGTTGGCCATCCAAGGCTTGTCCGACTAAACTCGTACTAGTTCGCATGAAAACGAACTTACCGCCAAGTACGAGAAAAGTCGAACAACAATGTCTCCTCATGTGCTGAACCTTCTTACCCCGACGTACGTCACCCCGCCCACCGAACGGGAACGACCGCCGCGTCTTCCTGAGCCGACCTCCGATGAGATCCGGCTCGACAAGGTCTTCGCAGTCCTGTCCGAGCCATTGCGGCTCACGATCGTCCAGCGGTTGTTGACCTCATCCGATGAGTTCGACCACACCTGTGGCTGGTTCGGGTTTGATCGTCCTAAATCGACACTGACGCATCACTTCAAAGCACTGCGCGAGGCGGGGGTCCTCACTCAGCGGCAATACGGGTTGGAGCGGCGCAGCCGGGTTCGACTGGCTGACCTCAATGAGCGATTCCCCGGACTCGTTGACCTGGTCTTGGCTTGGGAGCTCGCACCGACGGAGTAGGGCCCGCCGAGAAGCCTTGGGCGAGAGCGTGGATTCTGCTCGAGGGTCCCTGACGAGCACGGTCATACCGAGAGTCGCGCCGACCACAAGGTGTTTGACGTTTCGGTGCCGATTGTTGCAAAACCATATAGATCCGGGCTGTCGCATCGGGGCCGCACTGCTCCCAGCGCCGGTTGACCCGTCCCGGCTGCGGACTTCGGGCGCCTCTCATCGGTGAAACGGATGGGAAGCGAGACGGAGGTTTCGAGACGCGCAACCTGCCGGTTTGATGCAAAGGCTAAAAATGCATTTGGGCGCCAGCGGCGATATCGCGCATTCGTTCAACACTCGGGTTCCACGGTCGATCTCGTGGACCAGAGAAGACGAGGGTACGTTCCAGACGTGGTTCGAGTTCAACCATGACGAGGTCCTTGGTCAGCATCGAGTCGGCGAGAGAGGGAAGGATCGCGACACCGAGATCCGCCTCCACCATACCTATCAATGTCGTGCACTCATGCACCCGCTGCGCAGGCTGGTAGGGCACGCCTGCCAGCTTGTGGAGTGCCGCGATTTTCGGCTCGCTACCGCTGGACGAAGACAGGAGCGGATCGTCTTGGAGGCTCGCCAACATGACGCGCTTAAGGCCAGCGAGGGGATGGTCGGACCGCATTACGACGCGGAAATCGTCCCGCGCGAGGACGACGGACCCTTCAGGGGACGGGTCAGGATCGATAAGGACGGCGGCGTCGACGATGCCGCTTTCTAGCCACAATTCGAGTTCGTCATCGTCGCCCTCGAACAGCCGAATGTCCAGCCCGGGCAGTTCGGCGCGCCACCGCCGCAAGAGTGCCGGCACCAGGCGACGTGAGGCCGTGGGAGCCGCGGCGAGGCGAACCGTGCCGGTCGCAGCGCCAGTGAGATGGAGGTCAACAGTAGCCTCCAACGCCCGGAGGCTGGCAAGCACACTGCGGGCATGTAGGAGCACAGCCTCACCCAGCGGAGTCGCTGCGATCTGCGGACCACGAATGATGAGGGGCAAACCCACGGATCGTTCCAAAGCGGCGAGGGCGTGTGAGACCGCGGATTGGCTCATGTGCAGGTGATCGGCTGCCGCGCCGAAACCGGATTGATCGATGACGGCTACGAAAACAGTGAGTTGGCGCAGGGTTATCGACAAACCATCGATTTTCGACATGACCGCATGTGATGAATGCATTTGATTCATGACATGAGTCTACTCAAGACTTGTGTGACGAAAGGAGTCATCATGTCGAACACAATGGCACCAGCGCCGCACGGCGCCTCCGGTGTGGCCCTAACCGCTCAGTACGTGGGTGCGGCTGCAGTCTGGGGAGCCAGCTTTCTCTTCATTAAGGTCGCCGTCGGCGGGCTGTCGCCAGCCCAGGTCGTGCTGGGCCGCCTGCTCTGCGGCGCCCTCGTCTTAGCGCTCATCATGGTGGTGACACGCAGACGGTGGCCGCGCGGACTACGCGTATGGGGTCACCTCGCCGCCATCGGGGCCGTCATGTGCGTCATTCCATTCCTCCTCTTCTCCTGGGCCGCGCAATATCTTCCCGCCGGACTTTCCAGCATCTACAACGCCACAACTCCGATCGCAACGATGTTGGTTGCCCTGGCAATCCTGCCGAGCGAAAGGCTAACGCGGGTCAAGATGCTCGGTCTCTTCATTGCGGCCGCTGGAGTGGTCCTCGTCGCCGCGCCGTGGAGCGCACGCGTCACTGATACCGGCAGCGAAACATTCCTCTGGGCTCAGCTGGCCTGCCTGGGCGGGACCACCTGCTACGGCATCGGATTCGTCTACACCCGAAGATTCGCCCGGGACCACGACTACGACGCAATCACAATCTCCGCATCACAAATTGGTGCCGGCGCCATTCTCATCCTGCTGCTCACCCCGTCAATCGGCACCGGCACGGTCACGCTGAGCCCAGAAATAGTTGCCAGTGTCGTCGTCCTGGGCGGTGTGGGAACAGGCCTTGCCTACATCTGGTACACCAACGTCATCAACGCCTGGGGTGCAACCGTCGCCTCTACAGTGACGTACCTCACCCCAATTGGCGGCGTCATCCTCGGCGTCCTGATCCTGGGAGAAACGATCCATTGGAACGAAATTGTCGGCGGAACCATCGTGATCATCGCCATCCTCATCGGTCAAGGTCACCCCCAGACAAGACGGCGAACGAAGACGCCGGTCCTGACGAAACAGACCGCCTAGAACTCGGACCATCCGCGGCGCAACCCGCGTCAGGACCTGACTCGGGTCCGCCTCATTAGAACTGATCACAGAGACCAGTGTCATCCACACGGAAGCGGACCGCACCCGCGGTTTCCGTGGCGGCGGCTCCGCCGGTAGTAAGACCTGTCGAACCTTCGGCCGCCCGTCGGGCCAAGTCGGGCAAACTCCCAGATGGAGAGGGCCCCACCCGTGTGCAACGATTCCCAGTGGGTATCTCGACAATGGTTCCTTTGATAGGACGGCTGACCGACGTGATGTCGCCCCTCCCGGAGAATCTCAGATCCCTGTCGTCCGCAGCATCTCCGCACCCCCGGATTCTCAACAACCTGTCTCACTCTGGTATTCTCAAGATCGCTTGTAGACCGCCTTTGCCGAGACAGTGGGAGCTGAAACTTATGACGAGTCTTGGGTATGCCCGGGTAAGCACGACGGATCAGAACACAGAACTGCAAATCCTGGAGCTTGAAGCGGCCGGCTGCGAACGTATCTACCGCGATCAGGGCATCAGCGGGACTAAAACCAGTCGTCCCGAACTGGACAAAATGCTCGACCGCCTCAGCCGAGGCGACGAAGTTGTCGTGTGGAAACTGGACAGGTTGGGACGCAACACCCGCCACCTGTTGGAGCTGCTCGATAACTTCACCGATCGCGGCATTAAGTTCCGCTCCCTGCGCGACGGCATCGTCACCGACCCGGACAGCGAACTGGGCGGCGCCATCGCCCGGGCCATGGTCACCATCATCTCCGCCTTCGCTCAACTCGAACGCGACCAACTCTCCGAGCGGACCCGCGCCGGCATGGCCGTTGCGGCCTCACACGGACGCAAAGCAGGACGACGCGAAATCACCGCCGACCATGGCAACGTCAAGCGCGCTCACGACCTGAAGGCCCAAGGGCTCAAACCCGCCGATATTGGAGAAATCATCGGATCCAGCCGCGCTACCGTCTACCGATACCTCAGCATGGGTGCTGACTAACGAAGGCACGGGTGGGTCTTATCGAACCGGCTGGGGTTTTGTGAGTCTCGATGGGTGAATGAGGATCCAGCGTCAGGTGTGGCCTTCATAAGTAACGTATGAGCTACACGGAGTGCGCTGGTCATCCCGCGTAGCTCGGATCTCAGAATCGCGTTCTCGTGCTCGAGCTGGCTAATGCGGCTCTTATCCACGGACGATTGTGTACACATGGGATACCCCCTAGAGTATATGTGTACCACACGTTCTACGGGAACTCCCATGAGACCGTAAACGATTTAGCGAAAGCCCTCTGTATCGGCCTCATATAAGACACCGGGAACCCTAGACGGCCGCGCAGCTGAATGTGACGAGCAAATACACGCTATTGGACGCAACCCGGGGCCGTGGTCCTCGCGCCGAGACCACCCTGCCTTGCCTCAAAGTTCATGCCGGAGTCTCTGTGCGTTTACGCGGTGCGGCAATGGTCGTAACATGCCTGATTTCACTCGCCGATCCGTGTTTACCGTCGCTATCGCCGCTGCCGGACTCGCCTTCGCTGCACCCGGTCCCGCCCAGGCCGCGCGTCCCGTGGCCATCCCTCTGGTCCGGAACCGATTGACCTTGCCCAGCGGCATATCCACGGGCGACGTCACGACCAACTCCGGCGTGCTCTGGTCCCGCGCGTCCGGACAGGGTCGACTGGTCGCCACTCTGCGCGCGGTCGACAACGGCGGGTCCCGGCTGTCGGGTGGCCGCGTCTTCGAGCGCGTCTTGCGAGGCAGTCTGGCCACTGAAGCCACCGACTTCACTTCCAAGATCCAACCTCGGAACCTCCCGTCCGGAACGCGCTTTGCTCACAATGCGCTCGTCAAGTTTTTGAGACAGTTCGATGTGTTTTTCTTCTATGCCGCAGCCAGGTGGCGGCGGTCTTGGTAAGCGGCGAGAGCGGCGGCCGGTTGTAGTCCTCCGTTGTGGGAGTGGGGCCGTCGCCGGTTGTACCAGGATTCGATGTATTCCATCACCGCGGTGCGCGCGGCGAGGTGGTTGTCGAAGTGCTGCTGGTAATACATTTCCGTCTTCATATGGGAGAAAAATGACTCCGCCACGGCGTTATCCCAACACGCCCACGGCTCCCATCGACTGCGTCACCCCGTTCGCGAAGCACCACTTCTGGAAATCTCCAGAGGTGTATTGCGAGCCACGGTCGGAGTTGAAAATGGCCCCGTTCACGTCCAGGTGGCCGTGGTCGCGGGCCATCGCCAGGGCGTCGATGATCAGGCTGGTGCGCATGTGAGCGGCCATCGACCAGCCCACGACCATCCGGGTCGACAAGTCGATGACGGTCGCCAAATACAGCCACCCCGACCCGGTCCGCAGGTAAGTGATGTCGCCGCAGAGCCGGGTTCCTGGGACCTCGGAGGTGAAGTCTCGCTTCCCCTCGTTGTCGAGCATGTGGTTCTGGATGTGCTCGGTCCGGGCGTCGGGGTCAACGGTCGTGGTCTTCTTCCACGACCGCATCCTGATCGCCCGCAGGCCCCGCCCGCGCAGGATCGACCCGACTGTGCCCGTGGCGATGCTGACGCCTTCCTGGGCCAGGAGGATCGCGATCTGGTCCCTCCCGGCCTTACCTTTCTCGCGCTTGTAGACGCGGACAACGTGCGCGTCCAGTTCGTCATGGCGGACCTGCGTTTTAGTGGGTTCGGCGGGGCGCAGCCAACGGTAGAACGAGGCCCGGGAGACCTTCAGCTTGTGGCACATCCAGTCGATCGGGAAGATGGCCTCTGGACTCATTCGTGCAGACGGCTTGTGACCAAAAGTACGGATAGTGCAGCCGGCTCATGAGCAGAGTGCAGGTTGATGCAGTCGACTTCTGATAGCGGCCGCCAAGGTCACCGTGCGCGCACGAGAAAAACCCGCTCATTTTTCGGAGTGAGCGAGTCTTTCGTCGTTAACAACACTCTGCGCGCACGTCCCGCGCGCTTGGGTATGGTCGGCAAGAAGGGGTGACTTACTCCACGTCGGAGGGGCCGGATATTCCGTTGTAGAACGGGTGCGTGATGGTCTCCCGTTCATCGACCAGTGACTGTCGTTCTTGCTCAGTGCGGCCGGTCACTGCCTCGCCAATGGCCGAGATGGTGGCGGCACGAGCAGAACATTTCACCTCTGTCTCATTCTCCGCCGCTGGATCCACCCACAACGACACGAGAACGACGCTCTCCTGGTTAGCTTCCAATAGACCTCTCGCAACAGCGTCCAGAACACCTTGGGATATTCCCACCGATGCCGCTCCTGAGACTAGGGTCTGCTGGAAGTCGGTGACCGCCGCCGTCTTATTCAGGATCACAGTCGGTGGATTGAGGGTTACGTATGATGCTTGGCTTGGGCCGACGGAGGCAAGTATCGGGGTAAATCCTTCGGATGGTGAGGTAAATGCGGTCATGATTGTGGCCGCGGTCGGGCTGCCGCGTCGGGCCAACAGTACGTTGACATGCACTCCATTTGGGGCGTCCCCTCCCCAGCCTTGTGCAAGTCGTCCATCGATGTCTCGTGTTGTCATAATTTCCATGCCTTTTCGTGATTGTCGTGCATTTCACATCCTGTTTTTCTGGTTGAAGGCTTCTGATCTATACGGAGTCCTGCCCGTCGGCGAACGGGTCAGCGATCCCTACGTAGCGAATTTCGAGGTATTCTTCGATACCTTCGTGGCCACCCTCGCGACCTATGCCCGACTGTTTCACGCCACCGAATGGTGCGGCTGGATTCGACACGATTCCGGTGTTGAGGCCGAACATGCCGACCTCGAGTTCTTCGGCAAGGCGAAACCCTCGGTTGAGATCCCGAGTGTAAGCGTAGGCAACTAGCCCAAATTCAGTGTCGTTCGACAGCCGAATGGCTTCCGCTTCGGTTGCAAAGGTGATGATGGGCGCCACTGGTCCGAAAACTTCCTCTTGCAGGATGCGGGCATGTGCTGGCACGTTGGTAAGCACCGTTGGCTCGTAGAAGTAGCCGGGGCCATCGATGCGCTCCCCGCCGAGTGCGAGGGTTGCTCCCGCGCTCACTGCATCGCTGACGAGGTCGTGCACTTTCGTTCGGGTGCCCTCGTCGACCAGGGGGCCGATTTTCGACCCGGGTTCCGTGCCGCGGGCGACCGTGTGTGTGCGCATCCTCTCGATCAGTTTCGCGGTGAATTCTTCAGCCACCGTTTCCTGCACGAGGATGCGATTCGCGGCAGTGCAAGCTTCGCCTCCATTACGCATCTTGGCCTGCATCGCTCCGTCGACCGCTTTATCGAGGTCGGCGTCCTCGAACACGACGAAGGGAGCGTTACCCCCAAGCTCCATGGACACACGCAAGACCTGATCCGCAGCGGTCTTGATCAGACGGCGACCCACCTCGGTCGAACCGGTGAATGAGAGCTTTCGCAGGCGAGAGTCTGCGATAAGTGGTCCGGTGACTGCTCCAGCACTTGTGGTCTGCACTACGTTCAGAACCCCGGCGGGGAGACCTGCTTCCTGCATTACCTGGGCAAACATGAGTGCGGTGAGCGGGGTGAGTGCGGCTGGCTTGAGCACCATGGTGCAACCAGCTGCAATAGCCGGGGCGATTTTGCGTGTAGCCATGGCGAGGGGGAAGTTCCATGGAGTGATGAACAGGCACGGTCCCACAGGTCGTTTAGTCACCAACAAGCGACTGTTACCATCGGGGGACGTTGCAAAACGACCGGAAATTCGGGCGGTTTCCTCGGAGAACCAACGGAGGAACTCGGCGCCGTACGACACCTCGCCCTTGGCCTCGGCGAGGGGCTTCCCCATCTCCAGGGTCATTATTAGCGCGAAGTCGTCTGCACGCGCAGTGACCGCTTCAAACGCTGAACGCAGAATCTCAGCTCGCACGCGTGGTGGCGTCTTCGCCCAGCTCTTCTGTGCTGCTGCCGCGGCCGACAGGGCCGCTTCCCCGTCGGCTGGCGTCGCATCGGCGATGCTGAGCAATACCTGTCCTGTCGATGGGTCGTGCACGTCAAACGTGCCGCCGTCGCTAGCGTCCCGCCATTCGCCTCCGATCAGCAGTCCTGTAGGAACGCGGGCGAGGAGTGCCTGTTCGTCGGTGGCGGTAATGGTCAAAGCGACTCCTTTGAAAAGACACAAAGCGGTTTGCGTTGTGGGTGGCTGGACGTGCTAGAACTTGTAGCCGATTTCGCGACGTGAAATGCGGGCCTCGTGCGCAAGTGACGGGTCATGTCGACAGTGTTCACGTGAGAACTTTCTCCAATCGGAGGTCAACGCCGATCAGGTCTTCGTAGAGTTTGACCGGGGTCATTTCGCCAGCATGATCTCCGTATTGTGCGCGCGCCCTGCGGTAGATCTGTTCGACGAGGCTGCTGAGTTCTGCGGGCACGCCCACCGAACGGGCCAAGTCGATAGAGAGACCGAGATCCTTGCAAGCTAGCGCGATGGCAAAGCCCTCGTCGTAGTCTCCTTCGGTGAGGATCGACAAGACGTCGTGCTGCACGAAGTTGCTGTTCGCCGGGCTGGCAATCAGGGAGTTGCGCAGCACCCCAAGATCGACTCCCGCCTTCACCCCGATGCTGAGTACCTCCGCGGTGGCCACCAGGTGCGAGAACCAGAGCTGATTGATCATGAGTTTGACCGCGTAGCCGGAGCCGGCGGGACCAACATGCAGAATACGATCGGGATCCCCCATGGCCTCGAAAACAGGGCGCAGGCGCTCAACGTCGTCAGTCTCTCCCCCCACGAAAATCTGCAGCATCCCGTTGGCCGCACCGACTGCCATCCCGCTCACCGGTGCATCCAATATGTGCAGTCCCCGCGCGGCCTGTTCGACGCGAACGCGCTGCGCTACCTCGGGTACCGAGGTAGACATGTCTACCCAGGTACCGCCATCCGCGATGCCTGCCAGGATGCCGGTCTTTGAGTTCACCACTGTGTCGACGTGGCGTGGAGTTGGCAGCATGGTAATGACCACGTCGCTCTGTGCGGCTGTCTCGGCCGGGGTTTCCGCCCACACGGCGCCGCCGGCGATCAGTTCGGCGGCTGACTCCCGGCGAATGTCATGGACGACAAGGGCGAATCCGGCCTTCTGCAGGTTGCGGGACATGCCGGCACCCATATTGCCCAGGCCGATGAAGCCGACTCGTGTCGGTGATGTTGCGGTCATTGGTTACGCCTTCTCAATAGTTTCGATTGCTTGGATTTAGTCGTTTTTCACGCCCGTGCTGTCGGCAAATGCGCCGGCGATGTTCGCCGCGATGCCCGTCTGAGCCGGGAGATACATCAGGAGAACAAGTCGTCGCCCGCGGCCTTGGTCACAACAAGAATGAGCGGTCTAACGAAGCGACCGTCGGTATAGTCAGGACCTGCCTTCGAGGTGACCGAAGACGGTGTTGACCCGGGCTTCGTTGACGCAGTCGCCCACCACGTTCTCGCTGATGCGAAGGGTCTCGGACGATTAGATCAGCCCCTCTTCGGTCAGCCAATCGTCGGCGATGGCCTTGGGGTCCTCACCGTCGACGTCGGCCTTTGCGTTGAGTATCTGCATGACCTCGGTTGTGAGTTTCGGCGAGAGGAGTGCCATTACGTCGGCGATTCCCGGGTACTCGTCAAGCGTCGTCTGCTGGAGCGTGAATGCACCCTGGTAAACGGGGAAGAATGACTTATCGTCTTTCATTACCGTGAGGTCAAGGGCTTTGATACGCCCATCGGTTTGGAAGACCTCGCCAAAATTGCAGTCGTCGCCTTTTTGAGCAGCAGCATAGGTGAGCCCCAGCTGGAGGAGTGCGACGTTCGACTCGGGCACATCCATGCCGTAGGTTTTCTTCAGTCCGGGCCAGCCGTCATCACGTGTAGAAAATTCGCTATCGATGCAGAACGTCTGCTCAGCGATCGGCAGTTTGGCGACGTCACTGAGCGAGCTGACGCCAAGTTCCTTCGCCTTGTCGGAGCGGATGGCGAAGGCGTAGGTGTTATTGAGCGGTGCCGGGTCGAGCCAAGCGATCCCGGACTTCGCATCGGCCTCCTTGGTGGCGGTGAACTGGGCTTCTGCACCCTTCACCGGGACGGTGTTCTTGTTGTACGTGATCCAGGACGTGCCGGTGTACTCCCAGTAACCGAGGAAATCGCCGCTTTCCAGAGCCGTGCGAACGTTGCTTGATCCGGCGACCTGCGTGTTGGTATCAGTATTGGCGCCGTGCGCGTTCAGTAGCTGACTTGTCAGATTCGCGAGAATGTACTGCTCGGCGAACTCTTTCGCTCCGATCGTTCCAGTGAGCCCGGTTAACTCGTCGCCCTTCGCTCCGGTGTTGGAGTTGCTGCTGGAACAGCCGCTCAGAGCGAGGGCGCCGATAGCCGCAATGGCCAACAGCGATAGAGAGGTACGTTTCTTCATGGTGACTCCTTTTATAGACATGCGTGAGGCTTAATGCAGGACGGATGCGAAGTGTGGCGCCTGATGATCGAATCAGACCCTGACGGTTAGATTCCCTGTGGCCGCAACAAGTCTTCGGCCACCCCGGCGATCCAGTCGATCAGGACAGCGATACAGGCCACGAGGACAGCACCAGTGATCAGGACGGGGAATCGCTGTAACGTCAGGCCGTTGACGATCAGGTCGCCCAGGCCGCCCGCGTTGATGAATGTGGCCACAGTGGCGGCCCCAACAGCGAACACAATTGACGTGCGCAGGCCCGCCAGGATGACTGGCGTAGCAAGGGGTAGCTCGATGCGGCGTAGCACTTGGTTGGGAGTCATCCCCATACCAATCGCCGATTCGCGCACGCTCTCATCGACCTGCTGCAGCCCGATGAGGGTGTTACTTAATACCGGCAGGAACGTATAGATCACCAGAGCGACCAACGCTGTCGCATACCCCGTCTGCCAAAGGATCGCCAGCAGAATGATGACCCCGATGACCGGCGTAGCCTGGCCGATATTCGCGAGTCCAAGCGCAACGGACTGCACCGCGCGAGACTTGATGCGGCTGAGCGCGATTCCCGCCGGGATCGCGAGCACTGCAACCAAGGCAGATGTCGCAACAGTGAGTCCGAGGTGCTCACGGATGCGGGTCACAACGAAGTGCCAGTTGAGCGTGCGTTGCTCGATCGAGTCGAGACTCAGGCTCGAAACCCACAGGAGCAGTGCCGCGAGCACGAGCACGAGCACGAGCGGCGTAACGAAGCGTCTGGCAGTAAAAAACCGCCGCCGTGAGTTGGGCATTTGGCTAGAGACCGTCAGGATGGCTTCAGTTGCCTGGATCGTCATAGTCTGCGACCTTCGCCGGACGTGGCTTCAACTCTCGGGGTGCGGAGGGCGGGGATCTCGGAACCGAGTGCTGCAGAGATGCGTTCGACACTGATGGACCCGACAGCTTTGTTGCGGGCGTCGACGACTGTCAGTGCGGTGAGACCTGTGAGCACGAGCGAATCGAGAGCGTCTCGCAGAGTATCGGCGGTGCTGACCGATATTGGGCCGCCCGCTGAAGCGCTGACCGGACCGAGTCTCGCCTCCGTAACAGGGATCAGACCAAGTCGCTTAATCGCGGCGCCATGACCGATGAAAGAGGCAACGTAGTCGTTGGCCGGTGCGGCGAGAATATTCGCCGGGGTGTCAAACTGCTCGATCTGACTACGTTCGCTCAGGACTGCGATGCGGTCACCAAGACGCACGGCCTCGTCGAAGTCATGAGTAACGAAGATGATGGTCTTACCGAGCGTATTTTGCAGGCGCAGAAACTCGGCTTGCAGCTTTTCTCGCGTGATTGGGTCGGTCGCGCCGAACGGCTCGTCCATCAGCATCACTGGAGGATCCGCCGCCAGAGCGCGAGCAACGCCAACACGCTGTTGTTGGCCACCCGAAAGTTGCTTTGGGTATCGATGAGCGAACTCAGCCGGGTCGAGTTGCACAGTGGTGAGCAACTCCTCAACTCGCTCGACGGTTTTTGCTTTCGTCCAGCCGAGCAGTTTAGGGACGACCGCGATATTCTCCGCGATGGTCATGTGTGGGAACAAGCCGATCTGCTGAATCACGTAACCGATGTGACGGCGCAGCTCGTTGGGGTTGAGCGAGAGCACGTCGCGCCCGTTGATGGAGATAGATCCACCCGTGGGTTCAATGATGCGGTTGATCATTTTCATGGTCGTTGTCTTGCCGCAACCGCTAGGACCGACGAACATGATGAGCTCGCCCGGCTCCGCGACCATGGAAAAGTTCTCTACCGCAGATACCGGCTGGCCCGGGTAATTTTTAGTGACCCGATCAAGTACGATTCGGGCGCCGCTGGCGTTGCCGGCGATCTGCGTCATGGCGGTATCGGTTGTCTTAAGCACGGAGTCCCCTTGATGTAGTGGATCGACTGATAGAAACTAAAACGGCGTCAACAACGAGCGCCAGGACGATAACGCCGAGGGTTCCCGTGAGCGCAAGATTCAGTGCGTTCTTGGAACCCAGCGACGATAATCCCTTGAAGATGAGCTGACCGAGTCCGGGACCAGCCACGTAAGCAGCGATGGCCGCAGTACCGATCACAAACTGGGCTGAAACACGGATCCCAGTTACGATGATCGGCCAGGCCATCGGGAGTTGAACACTGATGAGCACCCTGGTGGGGCTCATCCCCATACCCTTGGCCGATTCCTTGATCGCCGGAGGCACCGCGCGAAGTCCGACGGCTGTGTTACGGACGATAGGTAGAAGCGAGTAGAGCACGAGAGCGATAAGTGTCGGTGCCCACCCGAGGCCGAAGACCGGGACTAGGACTGCCAGCAAGGCCAGCGAGGGGATGGTCAAGGCGATCCCGGCTGCCCCGATCACCAACGAATAGGGAACGGGTCGGTTCCATACCAGCATGCCGATACCCACGCCAATGACTACGGCAATCAGCAGGGACACGACAACGACGGCAAGGTGCCCGAGGGCAAGGCCGAGGATCTGATCCCATCGCTGCACCCAGAACGTCAGCAACCCGCTGAGATCAAACTGGTTCACGGAAGCTTCCTTTTCACTCTGCGTTGAGTTGACGCCGACACGAAAGTCGACGCCTGGTTCGAATGACACAACACTAAAGTGTGATTGTTATTTGCGCAATAGTAATTGTCCATATAACAATTTATGATCTATTCCAGTACTGTAAGTAGTATGACGAGCATCGAAGACAGTCCCCAAACGGTTGATCCACGTCGCAACTCGGCCGGCCTCCGGAGAGATCTTGAGCTGCTGGAGGTGCTCGCATCGGCGACAGCCGATGGGCTCGGCGTGCTCCAGGTCGCGGATTTGGTGGGCCGCGATAAAGGGATGGTGTCCCGTGCCCTCGCCACCCTCGCCGAGTCGGCACTGGTATCAAGGGATCCGATCACACGGAATTACCGACTCGGATACCGGCTCTATTCACTAGCGGCGCGTACTTTCGAATCACATCTAGTACATGTGGCGACGCCGTACTTGCGTCAATTAGAAATGGCCACACGTGAAACCACGCACTTGTGCGTACTGCGCGGCGGAAACGTCCTGACTCTCGCTAGCGAGGAGAGCGACCATGACATCCGCGGGCGGAGCTGGAAGGGCCTGACAACAGCAGCCTGGCAAACTCCGTCCGGACGCGTCTTGCTCAGCGATTGGGCCGAAGACGAACTACACCAATGGTACGAAATCCATGGTCATGATCCTGCCATCATCACACCCACGTCACCGAATATGGTGATGGCCGAATCTGCGCTCATGGATGAGAAGAACCGTGTGGTCACGGACTTCGACAGCCTGAAAACGGAGATAGATCGTATCCGGAAACAGGGCTACGCAACGATTGATGAAGAGTTCGAGTCGGGGGTGGTTGCTGTGTCCGCTCCGATCTATGATTCTCAACACAGAATCATCGCTGCGATCAACGTAAGTGCGCCGAAGCCGCGATTCGGCGCACGTCTCAACGGAGCTGGCACAATAACGGCCCGCATCGCGGCAGAGATCTCCGCCGCGATCGGCACCAATGCGCGAGATAGCTGAAAACAAAGCATCTCAACGGAGTTAGCAGTCCAGATCTCAAGTTATGGATTCCGGTGCTGCGCGGCGCCGTCCTGTCGTAGCTCGTTGTTGCTAGTGCCATGCCTTGAGATTGCCTCACATCACAAGGAAATGAAACGGCAGGCTCGCATAGTAATCGTGCCACCCCGAGCCCATCGAGACCATATCCAGACCACCGAATGTCAGAGGGCGGTGTCATTCTAAAGAGTATGACCAATATTCCTGAAGCTGGCCGTCAGGCCTCGTACATTCTCCTCGACGCTGTATCCGCGTGGGACGCAAGTTCAACAGACGACACCAACAGCGCGGCTATGAATCTGGCGCTCACCCGAATGAACGAGGTTGACGCCGTCACGGCAACCTTGGGCGACGATGACAGCCTCTCACTTGATGCCAGCAACCTGCTCGGCGGAACGATCGTCACTATGAACTGGCTCGTCGAACAACTCGCTCAAGAGCGCCATCAACCCAAGCACAACGTCATTACAGATCTGCGCGAATTTCTCGACGAGTAATGACGGTCTCATCTCCGCCCAGTCGGTCGCGCGGTCCAAGGCGAAGTCGACCTCATGCTCTCGGTCGACTTCGATGATCGGGTGTTTTTTGGGCAAGAATCACACCCTTAATCACAAGTGATTTGCCTGTGCAATTACAGGGGTTTTGTTTGCTATTCGTTAATAAATGGTGTGCAATGGATGCATGAGCCCTACGACTGCAAAGCCGGGTCTGCGGGGGTATGCGGACTCACTCCGACTGACACCGGCGGAAATCGTGGAGGGTCTGCGCGATACGCTCGGTGCGAAGCTGGTCGCTTACCTTGGGGACGTTCGCGAAACACGCGCAGTGCGAGAGTGGGCTGATAATGTTCGGACCCCGTCGGACGAGACCTTACAACGCCTGCGTGCCGCGTTCTATGTGATGGCATTGCTCCGTGACCGCGAGTCGGCGGCGACTGTAGCGAGCTGGTTTCAAGGCATGAACCCCGAGCTTGAGGATATGGCACCGGCACGGGTGCTGCGCGAGCAGGATCTCGCAACCGCAGGCCCTGCCGTTCTGGCCGCTGCGCGCTCATTCGTGGCCTTCGGCTAATCATCGGCGTGCCGGAGACAAGCCTCGTCCTCAGACTCGACCCAGGAACGGTCTGGCGGGTGGGCTTCTATCCCGAACCTTGGACATGGAGTGACTGGAAGCATGCAACAGACGCGGGTCGTTTTAACGGGCGATGGGATGACATCGACGGTCAGTTCAGGACCGTATACGCCGGCCAATCACTCTTCGCCTGCCTAATCGAGCTACTCGCCAAGTACCGTCGTGACACGCAATTGGTCGACAGCCTCGAGGACATCGTCGAGGAGCCGGCGGACGCCATCGAATTCCCCGCTCGAGCACCGGCCGCCGTGAGCTACCGCTGGTTGGAGGATCGGTCTGCGTCGAGCGCGACGCTGCAGGGCACCTTCTGCGTGGCTACTGCCGCAGACACTATCGCAGCGCTCTGGCCACGATTCGTCAACACCGCGCACCGATTTGGAGCCTCCGACTTCGATGCAGCGGCGCTGAAAGACTCCGGACCACGAGACCTCACACGCACAATCGCTTCCTGGCTCTACCAGCAGAACGAGCCCGTGGTCGACGGTATCGAATTCGCCTCCAGGCACGGCGACGACCTCAAACTCTGGGCCATCTTCGAACGCCCGCCAGACGACTCAGACATCTCGCCCCTGCTCACGCGGGTCACTCCGATGGACCTGTCCCCCGAGACTCCGGAACTCCTTGATGCGTTTAAGACCCTCGGCCTGACATGGACGGGCTGACATACGAAGCCACGAATACCAGGTGATCATCCTCAGAAGTCGGAGTGCCCCATGCCCTGCGCCGGTCGATGTGCCAGCTACCCACGCGACAACCAAAGACGGGCTGGACATGGTGATGATTCCTGATTCTCGCCCTACGTCAAACGGCGAACTTGCTGTTAGCAGGCCAGCGACGCTGTCGCTCCGTGGGATGGAAAATATTCGCACGGTCACCTTCTGAAGGCCTCTGGTGCGGCGCCTTCTGGCGGCGGATGATGGTGGGGTCTGTTTCGGTTGACGCCGGCCGTAACTTGGCGCGCATTTGAGCCTGCCAGTTAGCGTGGCGCGGAGGACCCCACGGGAACCGTGGAGTGTTGCCTTGAGCACGAGTGTTAGATTCCAGATTCATCCTGTCCTCCCCGCAGCAGACCCACCAAATATTGGGAACGGAACACGAGGAGGAGCAGGTTATGGATGTGGTGCACGACCGTGCGGTCGGTATCGATATCTCCAAACGGGACGCGAAAGTCTGCGTCCGACTACCCGGCCAACGCGCCGGAACTTTCACCACCACTGTCACGACGTGGGGGTCGACGACGAACCAGATTCTCGCTCTACGGGAATTCTTGGAGGCGCAGAAGGTGAGCGTGGTCGTGATGGAATCCACCAGCGACTATTGGAAACCGTTCTATTATCTTTTCGAAGAATCCTTGCCGGTGATGCTGGTGAATGCGAAGAACGCCCGGAACATCCCGGGACGTAAAACCGACGTGTCCGACGCGCAGTGGCTGGCGCAACTGGCCGCCCACGGGCTGCTGCGGGCCACCTTCGTACCGCCGGAGCCGATCCGGGTGTTGTACGTCTCCGTGGATGACGATGAGGCCGGGGTTGTGCGTCGCGGTGGGTGACGATGGGGTTGTCGATATCGGCGGCGTCATCGTGACGAGCAGCGATGGTCGCGGACGAACGCCTGGGCCGTGATCGTCATGAGGATCCTGGCCGGCCTGGTCGGCAGGGTGACGGCGACCGCCACACCCTCAACACGAGGTGGCCCCTTCCCCGGCCGGGTGTGGTAGTCAAGAGTTACTGGCATGACCTTGTGGCAGCAGAATGGAGCCGGACGCGATGATCGTCGTTGCCTCGCTGGAGCAGGCCGAGGCCCTGTTCGACGCGGGGCAGCTGGGCTGTCCCGGCTGTCCCGGCTGTCCCGGGGCGTTACGCCCGCACGGGTATGGCCGCATCCGCAGGGTGCGCAGCCTCGGCGAAGCACCGGTCACGGTGCGACCCCGCCGTGCCCGCTGCCCGGAGTGCGCAGCCACGCACATGCTGCTGCCCGCAGCGCTGGTTCTGCGGCGGGCGGACACGGCCCAGGTGATTGGCACGGCCCTGGCTTCGAAGGCCCGCGGCGATGGGCCCCGCACGATCGCGACCCAGCTGGGCCGCCCGGTCTCCACGGTGCGCCGCTGGCTGCGTCGGGCACGGGAACCACAGGCCGACTGGTTGCAGGAACAGGGCGTGCAGCACGCGTACCGTGCCGATCCTGACATCCTGAACCGCGACCTGGTCTGGCCGACTCCGCTCGGGGACGCACTGAACCTCCTCGCCGGCGCGGCGCTGGCCTGCCAGCAGCGTTGGGACTCCCCGCTGCCAGTGTGGACACTGATCGGCATGTTCACCCGCGGCCAGCTCCTGCCCCCACCCTTGCGCACCTGAGATCCCGCGCCGGGGCGCTCCCGCGTGCCCGAAAACCGCCGTCATCGTGACGACCACGACAATTCCCGCCGTCACCGCTGACGACCACCACGTCACCGTGCCGACCACACCCCCAAAACTCATCGTCAAACAGCATGACGCCTCATCGTCATTCAACGTGACGGACAACACCCGGGTGCTGCGGGATTTGACCCGAGCGCGAGCGTTGACGGTGCGGGACCGCACCCGCCAGATCCAGCGCCTGGAGAAGTTCCTGGAGTCCTCCGGCATCAAACTCTCCTCCGTGGTCTCGAATCTTCTCGGGGTGTCCTCCCGCATGATGCTCGATGCCCTTGTCGCCGGAGAGCGCGACCCGCAGGTGTTGTCCGCCCTGGCGCAGGGCAGGCTCAAAGCAAAGATCCCGGAACTGATCGAAGCCCTCAACGGGCGTTTCAGTGATCACCACGCGATGATGGTCCGCGCGCACCTGAAACAGATCGATACCTTCACCGAATGCATCGACGCCTTCACCCTCGAAATCGAGGCGGCGATGGAACCTTTTCAAGCAGCCCGGGACGCGCTGGAGACGATCCCGGGAATCTCCACCCGTATCGCTGAAGTCATCATCGCCGAAACCGGCGGCGATATGAGCGTGTTCCCCACCGCCGGCCATCTAGCGTCGTGGGCCGGCGTCTGCCCGGGGTCGAACGAGTCGGCCGGGCGGGTGAAATCCAGCCACATCCTGCCCGGCAACAAACACCTCAAGGCCGCCCTCGGGACCGCCGCGATGGCAGCAGCGCACAGCAAAACCAGCTATCTGGCCGTGAAATACCGCCGCATCGCGGCCCGTCGCGGCCCGATGAAAGCCGTCGTCGCCCTGGAGCACACCATCCTCACCGCGGTCTGGAACATGCTCACCACCGGCGAGATCTACCAAGATTTAGGACTCGACCACTACACATCCCTAAACCCAGACCGCCTCAAGAACAGAGCACTCAAGCAACTCCACAACCTCGGATACGAGGTAACGATCACCCACGCAGCAGCGTAAGTCACCCTGAAGTGTGAATTAGCCTCAATCCACCGGTTGGCTTTGATTCCGTGACGGCGAGTTAAACCGAGAATGCCTCTCTGATCAGGTAAAATAGTTGTTACTTAGACAAACTATTCACCAACCAGGGAGGCATCTCGTAGATGCAACTTTCTCACACTCACCGGTCCTTGTCCGCTTCCTTCGATGACCCGAATCTCGTGTCCTCTGCCGGGCTTGTTCCCGTGATGGCGTTGGCGGCGAAAACTGGCCTCAGTACCCTCGTCGATGAGTGGGTGAAACTACCCGGATACTTCGGCGCGAACGCGGGCATTAAAGTGATGGCGTTGGTCGCCGGAATGCTCACCGGGGGCGATTCCATCGACGACATGGCGGTCCTCAGACACGGGGCGCTGCGGAAACTGTTCACCGGAACCTACGCCCCTTCAACGCTGGGATCGTTCCTGCGGGCATTCCTGTTCGGCCATGTCCGCCAACTCGACGCCGCCGCGTCCCGGTGGCTGGGCAACCTCGCCGCCGTAACCCCGATCGTGGCCGGTATCGACGAGTACGCCCTGGTCGATATCGACGACACCATCAAAGAAGTGCACGGGCACCAGAAGCAGGGCGCCGGGTTTGGCTACTCCGGCGTCCGCGGCCTCAACGCCCTGTTCGCCATCATCAGCACCGGACTGTCCGCACCGATCATCGTCGCCTGCCGGCTGCGGAAAGGCCCCACCAACTCCGCCCGCGGAGCGGCGAAGTTCGTCTCCGACACCCTCGCCACCGTGAAACGCCTCCGCAACCCGACCGCGACAGGACTGCTGCTCCTGCGCGCCGACAGCGCCTACTACGTCAGCGCCGTCATCATGGCGGCCATCCGCGCCGGTGCGATGGTGTCGATCACAGCCCGACTGAATTCTTTGGTGAAAGCGGCCATCAGCGCGATCCCCGACACCGCGTGGATCCCGATCAAGTACACCAACGCGATCTTCGACGACACGACCGGGCAGTGGATCTCCGACGCGGAAGTCGCCGAGATTGCCTTCACCGCCTTCGGCTCAAAGAAGAAAAGCGAACAGGTCACCGGGCGCCTGGTCGTGCGGCGCATCCCGGAGCTGAACAAAACCGTTGCCGCCGGCCAAGGCACTCTCTTTGACCTGTTCCGCTTCCACGCGTTCTTCACCACCAGCACCCTGAACACCGTCGACGCCGACAAAACCCACCGCCAACATGCCGTCATAGAAAACCTCAACGCAGATATGAAAGCGTCGGCGCTGGCGCACCTCCCGTCCGTTTTCACGGCCAACGCGGCCTGGTTGGTGTTGGCCTGCATCGCGTTCAACCTCACCCGCGCTGCCGGAACCCTCGCCAGCCCCACCCTCGGCAAAGCCGTCACCGCGACCGTCCGACGCAAACTCATCAACGTCGCCGCGCGAGTCTCCACATCCGCACGCCGCATCACGCTGCACTTGCCCGAACACTGGCCCTGGGAAGCAGGCTGGACCACGCTTTTCACCAGCGCCTGCAGCCCGCCCGGCCGCGCCGCCACCTAACCACCCAGCCCCAAGCGGCGCAACCAGGAACCCCAGTGGAACACCAAGGCATCGAGGCCCAGCCCTCAACCGCGCCCGAAACCCAGAAACCCAATCAAACCCAATCAAACCCAAATCACGATTCCACCAGCGGTCGACCGGTGGATTCAGGATTAGGCACTGGCCTCACTCGACCTTGACACGTAGGGGGTCGACGACCACGGCCTCGATAACGATTGGCAGTTGAGTGTCGCAGCCAAAAAAATCCGCGTCTGTGAAGGTGACGTTGTAGCGAGAAGACAGGACCAAGCCCATGGCGTCGAGGACGGTCGTTTTCGTACTGTCGCCAGGACCGACGAGAGCGACGAAGGACGAGCTGAAGTCCCAATCTCCTTTCTTCACGCCGCGAAAATTCTGAACTGATAGCTTTCGAAGTCGCACTGGGCCCCTAGTCTTGGCCGCTAAATTGCAGCCCCAAAGCAAAGATATCTATCGGGAACCGAGCGCAGCGGCCCGTCGCGCTGAATAGACGCTATGCGATGACGAAGTCAAGACTTTGTGAGCTGACGCCATGAAGCTTTTTATGGCTCATATATTCCCGTGGCCTCTTGCAACCCCCTTGGGAAGAGTTCAACTTTCGACAGACCGGGAGTGTCGGTGGCATGTCATACGCTCCGAGTAACCAGAGGAGACTGAATATTCGCTTCCAATGGAGCCCACGTGCGGTGTGGGTGAGAGCCATCTCGCCAAGACACGATTCGCGTGGTTCAGAGCCACCGTTGGCGTCGATGAGCGCCACCTCGGATCTTCCGTCGAGCCATAGAGCTGCCCGAGGCGCCAGCAGCCGGGCGCTCGACGGGCCGAGCTTCGACCGCGAGGTGATCACCCGCCGCGCGACGACCCATTGTGGCGAACTCGTCGGAATGCGGGCCTGTAGAACACAAGCCCGCACTACAGCTATCCCTCAGCGGTGCCCTCAGGGATCGGCTCCAGCCGCCAACGGCTCACTGGGCGCCCGGGAACGAACCGCCACTCTGCGACGCACCGGTCGCAGATGATCCGCACATCGTGTTCGCGGAAGCCCGGGATGTTGTCGTGCTCTTCCACGATCCGGCCCTCGCCACACGGGCACTTGTACTCGTAGAGCTCGACGTCACCAGCGCCGGCGCCCCAACCGCGGTGTTCGCGCCTGCCTCCGTCGATCGGCTCGGTACGGATGCCCGTGGATTCGGGCGACGTCCGCGCCCAGTCGAGTACGGCGTCACGCGCCCCGTCGAGGAACGCTGCGTCGGCAGCGAGCTCACCGAGCATCCGCACCAGGTCCTCGGGCTCAACCGCGACGCCGTGGTCGCCATCGTTGATTCCGGCACGGTAGTCGTATGCGAGCAACTCCCGCGAACCGGGCTTGCCTCGCCCTGAGCGGGCGACCTGGGCGACCAACCACTCGTGGAACGGGCTCGTCAGCGGCTCTGCGTCGTCGTCGACGCCGTCCCAGCGAGCGGGAGCCACCCCGGTGTCGCGGAAGCGTTCGAGGGCACGCAGGAGGAACAGATACCCGGGCGGACGATGGTGATGCGCCCGGATCGTGGTTCCCGAGCCTCGCACGTTGCGGCGCATGCGGCGTGCGTACTCGACCTGCAACGACTCCAGGCCGAGGTAGGCGTTCCGGTTGTGCTCGCCGGGGGCGCTCTCCGCCATGGGGAGGTCGAGCGCCGCCGCCGCCCAGATCGCGGTGCCGTTGGCGACGTAGGAGAACTCTCCGAGATACTCGCCGAGGAACTCCTCGACGGTGTGCTTGAGGTTGTAGCTGTGCGCGTCCTCATGAGGCTGCGACGTCGGCGCGAACATCCGCAGTACCTCCGCGGTGAGCACCACGACCAGATAATCGTCTTCGCTCGTGCATTGCAGAGGACGCTCGTCTGCATCCCAGAGACCGGTTTCGCCGAGGTGGGTGACGCGCTCTTCGGTTTGGAAGTCGTCGCCGGAAGTGTCCGTGTCCCACACGGGCTCTGACAGCACCGGGTGCTCAGTGAGCACCGAGATCACAGCCCTGGAACTGATCCGCTCCCCGAGGATGCCCTGCGCCAGAGGATGCTGCATCAGTCGCAGAGCCGCGGTGTACTTCATGCCGGAGAACGTGCTCCATGCGCGCACATCGCGCTGAAACTCTCGATCCTGATCGTGATTCAGGTTGAACATTGTCATCTCTTTCCGGGCGCGAAGTCGGTCTACTGACCGACTCCCTTGCTCGACACCCCACGCCTGCCTCGCGCACGCCCTGAAAAGGAGAGAGAACGGAACAGGTACTATTGCTTCTGGATCGGCCACCGTTGTCCTTGGCATCGCAATCACGTGGGAATCACGACTTGGAGACGGGCAGTCCAGACCGCCCGAGAACACAGTACCGCAGGTCTCCAATTTGTCCAGCGAGGGAACGGAAAGTCTTCTGTTCTGCCGGGGGCAGAGAGAGCTGCTGCCAGATGACAGCAGTCGGCTACAGCCTGCGCAGATAGGCGTCGATGTTGAACGGCTGCAGATCCAGGTACGCGCCGCGTGACGGATGCCTCGGATGATCGCCCGTCAGGAGCCCTCCGATCGACTGCCAGTCGCACGACGACGCATCCGTGATCTCCACGATGCTCTCGAGCATCCCCCGCAGATACGGTCTCGTCGTGATCAGCCCACCCCAGGCTGCCAGCAGCGTGAGCTTGCGACCGCCGATGAACTCGGCGATGAATTGTTCATTCGCTGCTTTCAGCTCCGGAAGGTGCACGACGTGCATCCCCGTGGGGTCGGTCGACCGCTGCGGGTAGAGGTTTAGCATCGCCCAGCTGTCGTGGTCATTGAGCTCCGCGTATCGAGCGACCCGGGTAACCGTGCGGTCCAGCTTTTCCGGTGTCGCGGTGCTCGGGTTCACTCCCACGCACACCAGAGGATTCGTGCCAACGGTGCCCAGCAGGAACCGCGCGGAGTCGTCTGCGGTACTTTCGTAGAGCATCGTTACCGTCACTGCTGCACCCAGCGTCGCGTCTCGCGTGGTGACGTGCCTACTTCGACGATCATGCTCATATCGTCGCACGCGGCCGGAGTGCCTGCGCGCCGTAGGATGCCGGCATGGCTCGAGGAGAACAAGAAGCGGCACTGGGGACGATGCTCGCCCAACTGGGTTATGCCCGGTCACCGGAGTCGCGCACTGAGCACCTACCGCCCGTACCGCGGACGCCGCGGGTGCCAGGACTTCCGCAGCCGGCCGAGCGCTGGGTGCGGGACCTCTATGCGCAGCTCGGCGGCATCCAGAGCGAGCCACGGCTCGCTCCGCGCGGATGGGATCACCCGCTCGACGGGTTCATCGTCGAGCTCGATGAAGAGCAGCATTTCACCCGGTACCGAGCGCTGACGCTGACCCCGGACTGGACGACAGCCCTTCCGTGGAGGGAAAGCTACCTGCTGTACTGCGCGCAGTACGAGCGGATCGCACTGGACACGCGCAGCAGCCTCGGCTTCTGGACGAATCCGGGTGCCGAATCGCAGTTCGGTCCTTCCGCACCGCGGCGTGACCTGAGCGGCGGTGGCTCTGCGCGCTGGAAGCAGCGCGCCCTGTACGACGCGATGCGCGACGCGCTGGCCGCGATAGGCGGCGCGAACCTCGTCCGCGTCGCGGTCTGGGACCGGATGGGATCGCGGACGCTCAATGATGCGCTGCGAAGCCCAGCCACGGGTGACCTCGAGTTGCTCGAAGAGCTCATCGCGCAGCGCAAGCTCGCCCCGGGAGGCTGAGCGCTCGAAGAGCTTCATCGGCGCTTGCCCGTAATTCTCGACTTATGCCTCCGGCATCATGGCCAGTCCTGGCCGGAGAAGCACTTCGTGGACGCCCGCCGCCACTCCGAATTTCGTCTGGACATCAGCTCGATACCGAGCGGAGTCGAGGTCACCCAGGTGCGTGACGCCCTGAACTCTCTGCAAAGAGTGCCCCGTGAGGAGAGCACTTGCCCGCCTGCCAGAGCCATACGATGAGGCAGACAGCGCAAACGGCTCTGAGCCATACCGTCGCTGGCTCTCTCTCGCACAATCGGTGGCTCTGAACCGCACGATCGGGTGGCTCTCAAAGCATCGAATACTCAAGGAGACAGCATGATTGCTACAGACGGTGGTCGAGCGGAACGGCTGGCCAAGTGGATTCGGGAGATGTCGTTAGCAGATCAGGTTCTTATTACGGGATCGACGGTCGTTCTCGAAGAAATCAGCGAGCGTCGCCCCGACCTGCCCTACGCATTTGACGGGGCAGAGCTTCGGGAGGCCGCAACACCGGCAGAGGCAGTTACTAAAGCTCGACAGCTGGCACGCCTGTATGCGGATCAGCCGGAGCATATTGGTCCGGATGGAGTTGACGAGCACTGGCGTATCTCCAATTTGTCGCGCGTCATGGCGGACAGGATTGAAGCGCACTACCCCGTTCAAGAGGACTGACCGGAGGCCCCCTCCCGGACAGCTTGGTCGGCTTCACCGGTTGCCCGTTCCTAACGGTCAGCCGGTGGCGTTCTTTCGCATTGCGCGTGCCGCTTTGTGCAGGTTGATTGGCGTGCCATCGAGGGCGCGGTTGACGATGTTTGCGATAAATGTTGCTGCGCGGAGATGTGGCTCTACGAGCTCCTCCTGGATGACAACGCGAGGTAGCTCCGTTAGCGCTTTCTCGATCTCGTCAGGTGGCACTTCTTCTACGTCTTCGTCGGCCTCCGGATCAGGGCCAGCGGCCACAAGCGGGTTCTCTGGCTCCTCTTCGTCATCCTCGTCATCAATTACCAGGTCGTCCCCGTAGTCCATGAGTAGCAAGGATGTCGCGTGATAGGCGTCGTCTTCCTGACCCAGCTTGCCGACGAGGTCCGTGAGCCATTCGAAGATCAGTGGTTCTTTGACCAGGATGTCCGAGCGCAGAGCGATCAAAAATCCAAGAGCGGCCATGGGGTGGCGCAGCCTGAGGTTCTTTGCGTCTCCGTAGGATTCTTCGATGCGATTCGCCGCATTCTTGCCGTAGGACGAGTCCATGCGTTTGGTTGAGATCAGGATTTCCGGGCCCGTTGCCCAGTCGGTCATGATGACGTCTACCTGCTTGAGATAGTTCTTGCCCAGAATCGATGCACTCGACGATGTGACCCCGCTGATTGCACCCTTCTTGGTCAATCGCTGGAGGAGCTTCGTTCTTTCGGCCTTCGGTAAAGCGTCTAAGAGATTGGTGATCGGCACCGGCAGGATGCGGGGATGACTGGCTCGTGGCCAGACAGCATCCGGTTCGAATCCGGCTCTGCGCAGTTCATAGGCGAGCCACACGTCGAGGGCGAGTGCGCGCGCACCTGATCGCACGGTCGCTTTGAGGTATAGGGGAACGCCGAGAAGGCGCTCGAGTGTGCCGATATCCGGCATGTATTGTCGCTTGTCGTCCACGATGCGCCACGGGTTGGTGTGGACACCGTTAGGTGAAGCGTCAGCGATGATGCGGTCGAAAATGATCCATGCTTTGTCCTTGGCGGTTGGCTCAGCCACGCTTACCCCTAGTTGTGCGTCGGCGAGTGAGTTCGGTGTGGGCAACCCGAACGTGGTTAATCTCCTCGGTGGTCAGATGGCCTGCGTCGAGCAGAAGGGCGTGATCGACCAACTCGACGGCGTCAAGAAGCTGCCCACCCTGAAGTTTCCTGGCGACTTTGTCGCGGATTGCGCGGAGCGCGTCTGCGCGCGAACTAACCAACTCGGGTGAGGGCATCATCCACCGATCGGCTTCCTTGGGTTCCAGTTTGAGAATTCCGCCGCCGTAGGCCCGGCCAACCATTTCTGCGTTAAGCAACGTGATCGAGTTCAACGAGGCTAACGGAAGAAGCTCCCAGCCAAGCTCACGGACGTCATCGTTGAGGTAGACCCCATGGATTGAATTCAGATGGCGGACACCGGCAAGGTTCGTTGTGAGGCGCGGTGTATCCGCATTCATGCACGTCAAGAGTAGGTCGGCCGGAGCAACGAGAGGAACCCGGTACCAGGTCTTGCGGACCTGGCATTTGTAGGCCTGATCGACGCCGGCCGCGTGCCCGGCGTCAATGTACGCCTGTGCCTCCGCCGATGGCTGTGCGGCAGGGTAGAAAAGTCGCGTTGCTTTCCCCTCGCGTGCGAGCCGAGTGAGCATGTCATCAGAGAGAACGAGGCCGCGCAGGTGCGAACTGCCCGGCGGTGAGAGCCGAAGTAGCTCGTTACGGTGTATGCCCAGTTCCTTAATCCTCGCGGCAGAAAGAGCGAAGTATCGGTTATTGCCGGTGACCATGCCAAGCGTCGTATCGCCCCAAGATTCCAAATCAGTGAAAAAATTCTCTGCAGTGAGTCGTGCCAGGGGCATCGTCGCAGCGGGCGAGACGAGTCCAGCGCCGGTCCACTTACCGGCGGGGTCGACCGGCGCCCACTGCATACCAAGTTCGAGCTCGGCAAGCCCCGCTGCGTTCTTGGCCTGCCGGATCGTCGCATGGTCAGTGGGGCCTTGGTTGTAACCGTCAGCGAGCAGCAACACGACATCCGCCTCCGCCTCCGGAAAGATCTGCTCCTCGAAGAGCACGATCTCAAGGCTGCGGAAGTGATCAAAAAGAAACTGCCGAACCGGTGCCGCGTAATTGACCGATAAGAGTTCTGCAGGCAAGACGAGGCCCAGCCGTCCGCCATCGCGGAGGATCGACGAGCCCTGAATAACAAAGGCCGCCCAACTCGACGCGAGACCGGTGAGGGACACTCCAGATCGAAGTGCCGCTTCACGCGAGCGAAGTCGCGCGACCCCTGACCAATCCTGGTAGCGCACATAGGGCGGGTTGCCGATCACAGCCGCATACTTCCGAGCTGAATCGATCATGAAGAAGTCGTTTACGTGAATCCGGGGACGGCCGCCGGCTTCGCGGACTCGGCCGCGCCCCACCTGCGCACTATGTTTGTGGATCTCCACACCATGCACTGTGGGTTCGAATGCCGGGTCGTCGCTGAGGTTACGGAGTCGCCGGACGGATTCGACAAGAAACTCGGCGTCACCTGCGGACGGTTCAAAGACTGAATCCGTCGCGTCCCGAATCGCCCAATCAGCAAGGAACGCGACTATAGGTTGAGGCGTAAAGAACGCCCCCCGCGCCTTGCGCAGCTCAGGCGTGTCAGAAGGGTGAAAGGGGGCCAGAGTCACTTGACCATTGTCTCCTACGTCAGAGGTGTCCTCCCCCAGCCACGCTCATGACCGTCGAAGCGAACCAGCCCGAAAGCGAAAGCCCTGCGTGCATTTTCATGGGTGGCCCGCATTCTGTGACGAACCCGAGGATCAGTTTTCTTCTGGTCCTTCTTATTCCTCACTGAGCATGGACTCCAGAGGAGAGGCCCACAGGCAATCCAACTCGTCGCAGCCGAGGTACACCATGCCGTCTTCCACCGTGTGCACGTTGACCAATTCCCCGCATTTGGGGCATCGGCCCAGCCGGGACTTGTCCATGGTAAAAGGGTATCGGGGACCGCTCCCCGGATAGAAGGCCCCTGACGAAGTCTGTGCCGATTCGCATCTGACGCATGCAGCCCGGCGTCGGTTGCCGGGTCACAGGTTACAGAAACACTCTCGGCTGCGAGAGAGAATCAGCAGCCGAGGGCGTTGGCCTGTAGGACGCGGGTCCTGTTAGGAGTTCGCCTGGTCGTCATTCTGTGAGTCACCCGTTGCTTTTTACTTCACCGCGGGACCGCCGAGCCGTCGGCGCGCGGGTCGCTGCTCTCGGGGCCCTGCTCGTCGCGTTCGTAGGCGCGAAGGTCAGCGATGCGTTGATCCGCGTATTCACGTTCGCGTATGACTGCGGCCAGGGCATTGTCGCGTTCGATGGTCAGCACGGCGACCTGCGAGCTCGCAGCGCCGGCACGGTCACGCTCTGCAGATAGGTCCGTGCGGAGGACATCGACCTGGTCGCGCCCGGCCTGAACATGGGCCTCTGCCCGCTCGGCGCGTTCGGTGGCGGCGGCAGCCGTCGCCACGGCCGTCGTGGCCCGGCTCTCGGCTGTGGCCGCGGTAGCGGTCATGGTAACCAACCGCGCAGCGGTGGCAGCGTGGTCGCGCTGCTCCTCGGCCAGGCTCCCCCGCACCGTGGTGAGTTCTGTTTCAAGGCCCTCCACGGTGGTGCGGTTGCTCTCGCGGTCAGCTGCCGCACCGGCAACGGTGTCGGCGAGTTCTTCGACGAGCTGCAGGCACGCCGTCTCGGTGGCCGCAGCAGTCGCGTGTGCTTCGGCAAGTGTGCGCTCGAGGAGTTCGCTGCCCGCAATCGCTTCTGCGGTGAGCGCGTCAGCGTCCGTGCGTTCGGCTTCCGCACGGCGTTGTGCCTGTTCGGCTCTCGTGGCGCGTGCTGTCGCCGAGGCGACCGCTTCGGCCGCGTCGCTGGCGACGGACTCGGCTTGTGCTTCGGCGGCGTCGAGGTCCCCCACTGTGCCGAGCTCCTCGACCAAGACGCGCAGCTGTCCCTCGAGGTGTTCGATCATCCCGGAGACCTGCGAGCGGATCTCGCTCGCGCGCTGCCGGGCAGAGTCCACGGGCCGGCCGTCAACCTTGGACGGCACTGTGACGGTGCCGCGCTGCGCCTGGCGCGCACGCCACGCAGCAGCCCGGTTGTGGGCGGCGTCGTCGCAGTACTCGGGCGGCCGGCCCGAGCCGGACTCACCCGCCGCCGCGGGGCGGTCGCAGCCGGGGAAACGGCACGTGCGAACGTCGCTGGGAGTCTCGATGATATCCATAACGTTATTCTAACACGAAACGTAATAACGTAACGAAAACGAAATACGTTTTACGTTATTGACAACTGGGCAGCCGACTGGACGGCCGTGTCATTTTCCGTTCACGATTGCACAAATGTCCCTACACGCCTGCACAACTGGTTCGAAGATCGATTGCCGAGGTTTTTTCTGCTCAGTTGGCCTTCTGTAGCGGGCATGGCATTCAACTTGACCGGGCCGCCGCGACCACAGCACGGACGCATCGACGGCGGCCCTGCCTACGATCGCTTGTGCCGACAACGGCGCCACCACCGCCGACACTCTCTTCGTGCGATCCCATAGGGCATCCGGCATCGTCAACGTTGCCGAACTCGGCAATGTGCACCGATTCTGCGTCCAACCCGCCACCTACTTTGTGCAGAGGAGTAGTGAGCAAAAACCCTTTTAGTGCAGGGGTGAACGGAAAGAGCAGTGCTCAACACTCGCCTGCGCAACCCCGAAAACACGCGGGTCCTTGTGCAGACGTGAACGGAAAATGACATCCGGGCAGCCAGCTGGGCTTGAGAATGCTCATCTCGGCGTCAGTAATCCGCGGAACATACTCATTCTGATGTCGCTAATCTGCTTATCTCCATGTCAGTGGACCACCGGCTCGTCCGAGGTCAACGAGCATGCCCCCACGACCGTTGGAACGGTCGACGGCCCTTGCCCGAGGACACCGTCGCTAGTCCCTTCCACCTGATCCCCCGTCACATGGGGCGCCATCGCGCCCCATGACCGACATGGACACCTCGGGGCGTAGCGGGCTGCCCAGCTGCAGCCAGCTCACCTGCTACCTCGTGACCCGCCCTGGCGCCTCGCCTCGATGTCCTCAACAAAGCGGCACGCGACCATTTCATGGTCACGGATCTGCTGCGTGAACAGTTCGCATTTTGGCGTAGCAACATCTCTGCTGTAGACCGCGAGCTCGTCGAGGAGACCAAGAGCGCGGGGACGGCGCTGCGGTAAGCCGGCAGACCCTGCAGTGGGCCTCTGCCCAGTTGAGTTCGGCCCCTGTGACCGGGCCCTCTCACTGCACTGTAGTGCGCGACCGCACTTCTCCCCGTTCTGCTGTTAGCTTCCGAGGGGTCTACCTTGACGGAATCCACCTACATTTCGTGGGAAGGGCTCACCGTTGTTGAACTCAATAGCGAGCCGTGCAAGTTCACGCTCGAGCGCACCATCAACGAGGGCAGCCATTGAGTTGTAGCCGCCTTCGTAGCCTGCAGTTCGGAGCACTGCCGTTTCGGCGCGTTTCTTGAGGGAGGTGCGGAGCCCAAAAGTGACTGCTTTCTTCTCGTCACTCTCCACGGACTCAACCGTTGATGCTTTGGAGTCGGGGTTCGTTGATGGACCGTCCGGCCGACGTTCCATGGCGGGCGGCGTGCGGACTTCTTCGACCTCGGGCACCAGCCTGATTGGGCTTGCGCTTCCTGGCCGTCGACGAGTAGGAGCGGTCATGCTGCCATCCCCTTGGCGCCCAGGAAGCGGGCTAGGTAGGTTCGAGCGACGGCGTCGTACAGGGCGACAGTCTTGCGTCCGTTTCGGTCGCTCCAGTCGGACAGGGAAACGGCCGCTGCGTCGGCCTCTGCGAAGCGTGACCATTCGGGGATGTACGACGGGTTTAGTAGTTCTGAGCCATCTGACATCTTGACGACACCACCAAGGTTCCACACGAGATCTCCGAACTGACCGCGCAGCCCCTCGATTTGGTAGTCGTGTTCAATGGTGGCCTTTCGTCGCGTTACGACGATGCCACCGACGGTGAGGGTCGGGTTGGCGATGTCAATCGCGTGACGAGTGACAAAGTCGCTCACCCGGATCGCTGCCTCGACGGAATCGTAGTTGGGGTCGGTTGGAATGATGATGGTGTCTGCGGCCGCCATGGACATTTGGACTAGGTGGCCGAGGTCTGGCCGAGTGTCGATGAGGATGATGTCGTAGTCGTCTGTCCATCCTTCAAGAGCTTTCTGGAGTCTCCTCACGGCTCCGATGACCCCGGCTTCGGTTTCACGGTTGATGAGGTCAAACCGTGCCGGGAGGACGTCTATGTTTTCTGCTTCAGGTGTTGGCAAACCGTCGGGGCTGGTCCAGCCGCACGCGACCACAGCCCCCTCCCCCGCCCCTGGCTGGTCGGCCTTGATGACCTCAGACATGGTGGGGATGGGTTCGTTTGCGTCCCATTCGATACCGAGGCGACGTGTGGCGTTCGCTTGTGGGTCCATGTCCACGACGAGAATCCGTTGACCCGCTCGAGCGAGCGCAGCTGCGAGCTGTACGGTCAGCTCCGTCTTGGACACGCCGCCCTTGTTGTTCGATATGACTGCTGTGTGGGCCACGATTCTTGCCCTTCTGAGGTAAAGTTAATAAATACAATACTTGTTTGTATTTACAGGGTTGATTGTCTTCTAAGTATTGCTTTAATAGCGACCATTGCAAAGATCGACACGCCACGAAAGCAATAATTGTTTGCTATACAATAAATACAATACTTGTTTGTATTACAAGTATTGTTTTCGACAACGTAGTCGAACCAAAACGTCCTCAACGACAGAGCTTCAGAGGAGCTGCTCGAGATAGTGATCTCTCACATTCGCTGTTCCGGCCTCCGTGCCGGATCCCGGGGGAGTGTGAGGGGTCACCCCTCACCGGCTGGCCCGTGTGGGCCAGCCGGTTGTCGCGGTTAGATGTTGCGGAGCATGCCGACGACGGTGGGGAACGGGGACAGGCTGTCTACGAGTACGTCAATGGTGCCCTCGTCGGGTTTTTGCGCGAGTGCTTTCTGGATCCTCGCGAGCTGGTGGTCGGTGAGGCCGACTGTTTCGCCGTCGGCGGTGACGCTGACGCTGACGGCGGTTCCGAAGATGACGGTCGGGCTGCCGAGGAGGTGGCTGAGCACGGTTGCGGGCAGGTTCAGGGGTGAACCGTTGATGAGGCCTTCATCGTCGACGAAGAGGTCGATATCGTCGGCCAAACCGACGACGTCGAACGTTCTGCACCCGATCAAGGCACACATGTTGGTCCCGATGTTTCCCTCGTCCAGGGTGACGGTGGTGATGGTGTCGGTCGGGTTGATCTTGACGCTGCGGATAGTGGTGGTCATGGGCTTTCCCTCTCAAAGTGGTGAGGTGCACGGAGGTCCCGTGGTCTCGTGGGCAGTGGTTGTGTGCTCGTCCACCGTTTTTCTGCCCTGGGTGGCAAGAGAAATCGATTGAGAGCGGGAGGGCCGTAGTGCGCGCAGTCTCGGACGAAATAAGGGAGCCTGCGACCGCGTGCGAGGGTGTGGGTGACGAAGGCACGAAGCGAACTACGATGACCGGCCACCAAGGGAAGAAAAGTCTTGAATAAGGACAGCCCTGCGCAGCAGGCGCCATAGGGGCCGGCCTCCGTGCCGGGTTCACCTGGTGGGGGAGTGTGAGGGGGCGCCGCCACCTCACGGCCGGCCCCGTCGGGCCGGCCGCTGCAGCGGGGTTACTCGGGCCGCACGAGCTGCTGAATCTCCGCGTAGGGGGCGGTGTCAGTCCAGCTGTAGCCGGTGGTGACGCTGACCGTTTTCGCGTTGGCGCGGACGACCTCGCGCCACTGGCCGCGGATCTTGACCCGGTCGCCCTTTCGGACGGTGGCCCGGTCGTAGCCGGTGGCGGTGCCGCTGTGGATCTGAGCGGCCCGCACCGCCTCCCAGTAGGCGATCTGGTCGCGTTTCTCCTCGAGGTGCGGCGCAAGACGGGACGCGCGGGACTGCTTCTGCGCGTCGGTGGCGTCAACGTAGCCGCGGGCGTCGTCATACACCTGCGCGGTGATGCGCCGTTCCAGCTTCCGCAGCTCAGCCCCCAACGTTTCGATGCGATTTGCCACGGTCACTGGGGCGTAGCGGGCATCACTGGTGTGGGTAGCAGCGTCCGCGCGTGCCTGGGCGTGGGCGGCGTCTGCGCTGGCTTCTACTGATTTACGCATGGCGGTGTCGGCCTTGGTGATCGCGCCTCGGTGGCGGCTTTCGGAGTGGTGACCCACTTTGATCGGCTCGCCTCCTTCGGGGAGGCGGTCAAGAGCCGCGCGGGCGCGGGTCCACGCCGCCTCGTCGGCGTCGCTCTTACGCTCCGCTTTCGCGGCCAAGGTGTCGACCCGGTCGGTCTGTCGTTCGATCTTTCCGGCCTCGACCTCGGCTGTCGTGCGGTGGGTACTGTCGATGTCGGTGTCCACGTCGAACCCGGCCGCTTCCAGTGCTGCCTGGGTGCGGGTGATGGTGTGAAGCTTCGGGAGGCGGTCGCGGGACTGGGGCACAAACCACGCGCTGATGCTGCGCCCCCACCGCCAACCATTGGCTCTGAGGACATCGGCGGTGCCGTCGCCCCGGCTGGTGCCCTCGATCATGGTTCCGGCTTCGTGAGTGTGAGTGATGATGAGCATGATTTTTTCCTCTGGTTTAGGCGAAGCTGTCGGCGTAGCGGGTCGCGGTGCACGTTTCACCCGGCGGGGTATCTACCGCGCCTTCGGAACGGCATCCGCTGCAGGCGCACCCGCTGGCGTAGCGCTCCCGGGGGTAGGTGTTCTCGTACGGGTAATCCGACTCATCCATGCGTTCTCTCTCCCTTGTGAACAACTGTTTTTTTGCCCTGTCTGGCGAGAGAAATCGATAGCGACCGGCAGTGGCGTAGTGCACGGATTCTCGGGCGAAATAAGCCCGCAGGGCGCGTCTGAGAATCCGGGTGACGTAAGCACGGAGGGAGCTACGATGAGTGGCCAGATAGGACAAAAATGCTCCTCAGACAGGCCGCGGAGCGGCTCCGATCAGGGTGATTGTGCGGCGGCCGCGCCGCTGCTCCACGGTTGTGCTGGGGCTGTGCTTGCTTGGTGGGGGAGTGTGAGGGGGTCACCCCTCGCCGGCCAGCCCGACGGCTGACCGGCTCGCGCCCTACAGTGCGGCGGCGTCGGTCGCGGTGGTGACCAGGTGTGCTCCGGCACTGATCAGGCGGTGGCAGCCGGCACTGGTCGGTGAGGTGATGGGTCCGGGGACAGCGCCCACGGGTCGTCCGAGGGACGCGGCGTGTCCGGCGACGTTCAGCGACCCGGACCGATACCCGGCCTCAATCACGAGGGTGGCGTTACTTCCGGCGGCGATCAACCGGTTCCGCTGCAAGAAACGCCACGCGGTCGGGCTGCTCCCACAGGCCAGTTCCGATGCGACGACTCCGGCCTCGACAATGCGGGTGAGGAGGCCGTCGTGCCCGGACGGGTAGAACCGGTCGATACCTCCGGCGAGGTAAGCGACGGTGTGCCCGTAACTGGCCAGGGCAGCCCGGTGCGCCATCCCATCAATCCCATACGCGGCACCCGACACGATGGTGTGGCCCCGGTCGACGAGCCCGGCGACCATGTCCATGCACACGTGTTCCCCGTACCCGGTCGCCGCTCGAGCACCCACCACGGCGATGCTCGGCTGCGCGGCCAGCAACGCCGTGTTCCCTCGCGCCCAGAGGGCATGCGGGGCACCCACCCCGAGGTCCGTGAACCCGGCGGGCCAGTGCGGGTGCTCCGGGGTGATGATCACTGCGTTGACGGCAGCGGCAGCAGCGAAAGCACCCCGGACGGTACTCTCCGTGGCGCGGGGGAGAACCCGCTCGCGGATCCCGGCGACGTCGATTCCTCCGGCCTTGGTATCGCCGCCAACGCCAGCGGCAAGGACCGCATTGAGGGCGTCTTCCGCGCCGAGGGCGGTGACGAGCGCACCGACGTTGTGATTTCCAGGTTCCCCGATGATGCTCCACACCGCGCGCGCCAGAGTGTCGAGGGTCAGGTCCTGCGTGGGGCATCCGTCACGGGTGGCGGTGAGGTGGGCGGTGATGCTACCAAGTGTGGTCATGATGTTCTCTCTTCTCTCGGGACAACTTGTTTTTTTGCCTTCCGGCGAGAGAAATCGATGAGAGCGAAAGTGGCGTAGTGCAGGGTCGTGGAATACCGCAAGAGAGCGCAGCGAATGAGGATATGCCGCGAAAGCCCGGAATGTAGGCGCGAAAGCGATCTATGATGACCGACCGGAATGGTCAAAAAGCATCAGAAAAGCAGGCCGCAACGCGGCTCCGATGTCAGAGGACTGAGCGGCGCCCACGGCGACGCTTCCGCGTTGCACCTGGTCGTAGCTGGTGCCACCCATCGCTTCGGTGTCGGGGAGCGGACCACCCGGCGCGGCAGTGGGTACTGCCGCGCCGGGTAGTGAGCGGGGATTAGTCCTGGTTGGCTTTCATCGCAGCATTTTCGGCAATCGTGTCAATCACGATGCGCTCAACGTCGCTGAGGCCGTAGCCCCACGCGGCCAACTGCTCAAAATACCGGGCGCTGAGGGCGTCCGGGCGTCGCCACGTCTCTTTGCTGGTGCTCTCCTCGATGCCTGCCAAAACGATGGCCAGCGTGACGTGCTGCGCCTTGCTGGGGGAGTGCCCCACCAGCGCGGTGAGCTTGTCCGCTGCCCAGTAGTTCTCCCGCGTGAAGCCCAGCAGGGTGTGAGCAAGCACATTGCCGTTCTGGATCGCTTTGCCAACGATTCCATGGTGAGCCGTGAGGCCATAGGCGATAGGCGATAGGCGATAGGCGATAGGCGATAGTAGGGGTGGCTTGTGAAAAAGTGAAATATCCGACGTTAGCGCGACTTTTTCACCAGAAGCCAGCCGAAGGCCGCGGTGATCGGGTCCGTTCGTAGGCAAGAAGCGTTGCCCTCCGGGGGACGTCTCAGGTTCGTGTATCGCGAAGGCAGTAGGCATGAGTTGCGTTGGTGCGTACACGGCAACCGTTACACGGTGGGCCCTTGTATTCAGTGACCTTGATGAGATCTCAAACAGAGTCTTGCAAACGATCGTTACCGAACGCCACACGTCACAAAACCTTAGCGTCGGATATTCGACGAATTCACAAGCCACCCCCACCTAGTCTCGCTTGGCGTGTATCCGAACCAGACTGACGGCTTCGCGGCCCTCGCCCGATTCATGCCCCTGCTGATCAGTGGCGGATGGGACGAGGACATCCCATTCGCGCAGCTCCTTGGCAGAGGCACCGCCCGTCGCCGCTCCACTGATCGCACAGCGCTGCCAAACTAGCCGAACGAGGCCGCCGAGGACACGGACGACCAGATCGTCGACTAAACTCGAAAGCTGTTCCGGAGTAGTGGCCCCCCTCCAATCCGGACCAGCTCGACGGCTGACGTTGAGAGCGGTCCTGGAGTGGCGGTTCCCCCCCCCCCCCAATTTTCACTCCGGGACCTCATGCTGCACCGGCGGGCCGCAAACACACCGCAAACCGACATAAGCGCTGTTGCGAGATGCACAAGGCCACCACCATGCGCAACTACGCGGAAGCTGCGGTGCGGCCGATACACACGCATCTGAAAAATGAGCCGCTTCGATGCCTGCGTTCTGATGTTGTGCCCCGTTGTGGGGCTGGTGGTTTAGAAAAATGTCCTGATGGTAGGTTTAATTTCGGTAGATATTTTACCGACGATCTCATCTGTTCCCGTTCGAAAGGCTTTCCAATGCGCAAAATTGCTCTCTCAGCTGTAGCTCTTGTCGGTGCCGTCGCCATGGTCGGTGTCTCGGCTCTTCCGGCTTCCGCAGCCAGCACGACGACCACGACCACTGAAGTAACAGCTGGCGCTCTTACTATCAGCACACCCGCATCCCTGGCTCTTACAAACGTCGCACCGGGAGCCACGGCTACGGGAACGCTGACCGGAGTCGAAGTCTCTGACCTCACCGCTGACGCTATCGGCTGGACGGCTAGCATCAGCATTAGCGACTTCACCTCGACTTTGCAGCCCAGTTCTTCGATCCCGTCCACGGGCGTGAACTACGTACCAACCACCGCAGCCGTAACCGGTACGGTCACTGTTGCGAACACCACGGCCGATACTGGTGCCGGAGCTGTTCAGACCGCCAGTGCTGTAACCGGAAACAACACCGCCACCTGGGACGCGACCGTCAACGTTGCGATCCCGTCCGACGCTCTGGCCGCTACCGACTACACCGCAACGCTGACGCACTCGTTCAGCTAAACCGCTTATCGTGCGCGGGGGGACGACCGCAACAGCGGCTCGTCCCCCCGCACTTACCACCTGGAACAGCGCCGTTAGGCGGCATCGAAAATTACGAGGAGTCCCCCGTATTGCGCTCACTGACAATAGCGTTGGGTGTGATGATGTTCGTGGTCCTGTTGATCGCTCCGACGCCAGCACTGGCCCTGTCTGCAGTCGACATGAATACGCAGGAGTCGGCACCACCGCAGGCATCGGGCATAGGAATCCGCCTCGTTGACATCCCAACCGCTACTCAAAACGATCCCCGCGCGCGCTCATACATCATTGACCGCCTGTCGCCGGGGATGACGATCGAACGTCGTGTGGAAGTGCAAAACAACACGGACTCATCTCAATTAGTTCGCGTCTACGTTGGCGCCGCCGGCATCCAGGGGGGCTCGTTCGTCGGAGAAGATGGTGCGGCCGAGAACGAGTTGACATCATGGTCGTCCGTTGCCCAGCCCCAACTGCAGATGGCTGCGGGTGAGAGCACAGATGTGCGGATAACTATTGACGTTCCTCCGGATGCCGCCGAGAACGAACTGTACGCTGCGGTATGGGCAGAAGTTCGCTCTCCCGTTAACGCGGAAACGAACATTGTCAGTGCGAGCAGAGTCGGCATTCGCATCTATCTTTCCGTCGGACCCGGAAACGGGGCGCCGGCGAATTTTGAGATCATGTCCTTAACTGCGAAGCGAAACCAGTCAGGAAACCCCGCAGTCGTCGCCTCCGTGTCCAATACAGGAGGCCGGGCGCTGGACATCTCCGGCACCCTTTCCCTCACGAAGGGCCCCAGCGGGTTGTCTGCCGGGCCGTTCAGTTCAGATGCCGTCGTGACGGTCGCCCCCGGCGGCTCCGTCGAGCTCGGAGTGACTTTGGACCCCGGACTCCCTGACGGCCCGTGGCAAGCCGAACTCGATCTCAAGAGCGGACTCGTCAGTCACACCGCAACCGCGGAAATTACCTTCCCTGATACCGGCGAAAGCGAGCCTGTGAGAACCGAAGAAGGCCCGGACCCACTACTGATCGCAGGCGGAGCCGGCGCAATTGTAGTCATAGCGGTTGCACTGGGTATATGGCTGCGCCGTCGACGAATGTCGCTCGTCGCCCAGAACACGTCGCACCAATAAAGCAATTCTGACCAGAACGGGTGCACACGCAAACCGGATGGACCGGAAAATGTTCTGGACCTAGTTGTACTGAGCCGACAGGTTGGTGACAGTTCGGGGTTGAAAAGGGAGAACCTCCGGTTTCAGTGGTGATGTCAAAGTCGCCACGAAAACGGAGGTTCTCATGCCCCACATTAATACCTGTTTGACCCTTCATGGGAGGGCATTATTGATCGACAGAGTGATCACCGACGGCCGCCCGGCATACGGGGTCTGACCAGTAGCGGAACGGCCATTGGCGCTAAGCCCCAGATCACCCGCAACGGCGGCCTGTCCGGTGTCCAAAATCGGTGAATTCTGCGACGAACGCGGGGACGAACGACACGCCGAACCCAGCGTGTCCACAATTCGGCCGACATCCCTAGCGAGCTGGCCAACGTTTTGAGACGAGTTCTGAACGCGCGCTTGCTCGCTGCCTCGTATCCTCGCAGTCCGACCTCGCCGACCGACCGACCGCTCCAGCCGTTACCGCCATTCACCGTTCCAGTACTGCTCAGACCCCTTAACCAGGAGACGCGAACGCCGCAGCCGACTGAAGATCACCGTGATGTGCCGCACCGTAAGCCTCAGCGAAGAGCTGCCCGGCGCCCCGCGACGCGCACGACAGACTTCCGAATCTCTTCGACCCAGAGCACCGACGACCCGATCAGCACTGCGAGACCCCATTGGGTCGCCGAGAGTGAGGTGGTGTCGAAGAGTCCCTGCAAGACATCGATCTGCACCACGAAGATCTGAAGGATGATCACGGCGACGAGGGCCACCCAGATGCTGCGGTTTGTGAAAGTCTGGAGCGAGAAGACGGAGTGCGTGTCCGAGCGCACATTGAGCAGATTGAACACCTGGTAGAAGACGAAGGTGGTGAAGGCGAGGGTGGTGGCGAAGAGCGGGTTCCCCGCACTGTCCGGGAAGAGCGACGGTGCCTGGGTCAGCACGGTCAGTGTTCCCGCGGCCATCACGAGGCCGGACCCCAGTATCCGGAACAGCCGTTCCCGGGTGAGCAGCCGCTCGTCCGACGGGCGCGGGGGCCGGCTCATCGTTCCGGGTTCGGCCGGGTCCACGCCGAGCGCAAGCGCGGGCGGCCCGTCCATGATGATGTTGACCCAGAGAATCTGCAGGGCCGTGAACGGTGCACCGGCGGCCCACCCGGTGACGCCCGCGATCAGGAAGATGATCACGAAACCCCACGCCGTGGTCAGCTGGAACCTGACGAACTTCAGGATGTTGGCATAGATGCCGCGTCCCTCCCTCACCGCAGCGACAATCGTGGAGAAGTTGTCGTCGGTGAGGATCATGTTGGCGGCGCCTTTTGAGACATCCGTACCTGTGATACCCATGGCAATGCCGATGTCGGCCTGTTTCAGCGCCGGCGCGTCGTTGACGCCGTCGCCGGTCATGGCCACGACTTTGCCGCCGGACTGCAGCGCCCTGACTACCCGGATCTTGTGGGCCGGGGTGACCCGGGCAAGTACTCCGTAGTCCGCGGCACGGGCAGCGAGCTCGTGGTCGTCGAGGTCGTCCAGCGTGGGACCGGCAGCGGCCTCGCCCGGCAGACCCAGATTACGCGCGATGGCCGAGGCCGTCACGAGATGGTCTCCTGTGATCATGTGAACGCGGATGCCGGCGCCGAGCGCCACCGCGATGGCCTCGGCCGCCTCGACCCTGGGTGGGTCGACGATTCCGACGATGGCGTAGAGGGTCAGGCCCGTTACCAGCGACCGACCTGAGCCCTCGTCAGGAACCGTTCCGGGGTCAAGGGAACGTCCGGCAATCATGATCGTGCGGAGGCCCTCGCCGGCCAGCTCCTGAATCGAATCGTGGATCCGTTGCCGCAGCGAGTCATCGAGCGGGCGGATGCCGTCGATGCCCAGCACCGAGTCGGTCAGGGGCATCAGAGCGCCCGGTGCACCCTTGGCGAAGCAGCGCAGCCCGGGCAGGCGCTGCCCGGTCGCAGACTCCGCCATTCGGTGGAACGTGGCCATGAATTTGTAGTCGGAATCGAAGGGGACCTCGGCCACCCGCGGGTGGGACCGCCTCGCGCCGGCGACATCGATGCCGCCCTTCTCGGCCAGCACTACCAGTGCTCCTTCGGTGGGGTCACCCACCAGCACGCCGTCGTTCACTCCGGCATCGTTGCACAGAGCCATGGTCAGGAACGCCTCGGTGAGGTCGGGCAGCGGACGGTCGTCGCCGGTGAGGATCCTACCAGTGGTGGAGTAGCCCTCGCCGGTGATGCGAAAATCGCGGCCATGGGTGTGCAACCGGCGGGCCGTCATCTCGTTCATGGTCAGCGTGCCGGTCTTGTCGGTGGCGATGTGGCTGACGCTGCCGAGCGTTTCCACCGCCGAGAGCTGTTTAATGATGGCACCCTGGGCCGCCAGCCTCGAGGCACCCATCGCCAGCGTGAACGCGACGACCGCGGTGAGGCCCTCGGGGATGGTCGCAACGGCCAGCGACACGGCCGTGATCAAAAGCTCGGTCCAGGACTCCCCACGCACGAGGCCCAGCACGAAAACAATCGCAACCACGACCAGCGCCGCGATGGTGAGCACCTGGGCCAGCTGGTCGATCCTCCGCTGCAACGGCGTCTTGTCGTTCTTCACCTCGCTCAGCAACGCCGCGATACCGCCGACCGCCGTGCCCATGCCGATGTCAGTGACCACCATGGTTGCCCGTCCCCGGGTAACGATGGTGTTCATGAAGAGCATGTTGTGGCGGTCAGCGAGCGGCAATCCGGAATCATCCAGCGCCGGGGTCGTCTTGCCGACCGGCTCGGACTCCCCGGTCAGGGTCGCCTCCGCCACCTGCAAGCCGACGTTGTCGATGAGGCGGCCATCGGCAGGAACGGAGTCCCCGGCGTCAAGGAGCACGATGTCGCCCGGCACCAGCTCGGAACGCTGCACCTCGACTTCGGTGCCGTCGCGGCGCACGACGGTCCTGCCTTCCGACAGCTTCTGCAGCGCCTGCAGGCTGCTTTCAGCCCGCCGCTCCTGCACATAGTTCAGGACGGTGTTCAGGATGATCACGGCCAGGATCACGATCGGCGTCTCCAGCTCCCGGGAGACGACAGCGCTCACGATTGCGGCCACCAGCAGCACGATAGTCATCTTCTCGGTCAGAAGGTGCACGATCTTGCGCCAGGTCGGCACCCGGTTCGGCTCAGCCAGCAGATTCAATCCGTGGAGTCGCCTGCGGTCGGCGACGGCGGCTGCCGAAAGCCCGGTGCGGGAGTCGACGCCCTGCGCCGCCGTGGTTTCCGCGACCGAGAGTGTGTGCCAGGCGGCGTGCTCGGTGGCTGCCGTTGCCTGCGGGTCGGTAGACATCCGTACGGCCTCAGCCCGGAACTCGGCACTGAACTTTCGACGATTCGTCATGAAACAAATCCTCCTAACGCCTGTCTCAATTCACTGTACGGGCGCAGTGGGAAGTGGGGGGATCACCCCACCCCGAGACTGCTTCAACGCTAACGGCCCGGATGGTCGTCCGTGTCCTCCTCAGCGACCATTAGCGTACGATTCATTCCGTTTTCTGAAGCGACCCCATAAGAACCTAAAAGTGGCGAGCTCGGC